>NZ_JBQHUB010000012.1:0-73248 GCF_052065415.1 Pseudoflavonifractor sp. HCP28S3_F10
AAAACTCCGTCATGAGCGCTCCGTTCGACTTGCATGTGTTAAGCACGCCGCCAGCGTTCATCCTGAGCCAGGATCAAACTCTCAATAAAATGGTATCTAAACTCCGAAGAGTTCAAATCACTTTATTGAAGCCTAATTCATAGCTTCAAAGAAATTAATCAGCTGCCCCTTCACAAACTTGCGCTTGCGAAGGACAACTTGTCCTTCTGGTGCTTCGTGTTTCTTTCACGTTGTTTAATTTACAAGGTACACGCTTCGACCTCTCGGTCAAGTGCTCGACTATTTTATCACACTCAGTTTTGTTTGTCAAGAACTTTTTTCAGGCTTTTCCGGGGCTTTTCAGCCCTCAGAACCGCTTTTCCGAAGCTCTCTCATCCAACCGCCGCTTCCGTGCGAACTCATTCAGTTTAGCACATCCGCTCCCACTTGTCAACACCTTTTTTCAGAACCGCTCCTGCTTTCCGCCGCTGTGTCCCATCTTCCAGGTGCCCCCTCGTGAGGCGCTCAGATATAATACCAACTCCCGCCCCTTTTGTCAACACCTTTTTTCTTTTTTTCGACGTTTTTTTCGTGGACGTCTCTTTTTGATTCAAAACAGCGGTTGCGCCCTTCTTTTAAATGTGATAGGCTATCTCATATAAAAACTCTATGATTTACTTGGAGGTATGGCCATGCCCATTCGCATTCCGGATTCCCTGCCCGCCCGTGCGGTGCTGGAGAGTGAAAATATCTTTGTTATGACCGAATACCGGGCCATGCACCAGGATATCCGTCCTTTGAGCGTTCTTATCCTCAACCTGATGCCCACCAAGATCGTCACCGAGACCCAGATCCTCCGAAAGCTCTCCAACACGCCGCTCCAGATCCAGGTGGAATTGCTCCAGACAAGCAGCTACATATCCCGTCACACCGATGAGAATCATCTGGACTCCTTCTACACCACCTTTGACCGGGTCAAGGACCGCAAATTCGACGGTATGATCATTACCGGCGCTCCCGTGGAGAACATGGAATTTGACCAGGTGGACTACTGGGACGAGCTGTGCCAGATCATGGAATGGACCCGGACCCACGTCCACTCCACCCTCCATATTTGCTGGGGCGCTCAGGCCGGTCTCTATTATCACCACGGCATTGAGAAGCGCAGCCTGCCTAAAAAGCTCTTCGGCGTCTATGAGCACAAAGTCCTCAAGCCCAGTTCCCCCCTGTTCCGCGGTTTTGACGATGTCTTTTTTGCCCCCAATTCCCGCTATACCGAGGTCTGGGCCGATGATATCCGCCAGCGCCCCGAGCTGGAGCTGATCGCCATGTCGGACGAGGCCGGTGTCTTTGCGGTCAAAACCGAGGACAGCCGTCGTTTCTATATCATGGGCCATCCTGAGTACGATCCCGATACCCTGGCCCGGGAATACTGGCGTGATGTGGACAAGGGTCTGGACATCGCCGTGCCCGCCAACTACTTCCCGGATGACGATCCCACCCGTCCTCCCATTGTCCGCTGGCGCAGCGCCGGCCAGCTGCTCTATACCAACTGGCTCAATTACTATGTGTATCAGACCACTCCCTATGATCTGAGCAAGGTATAACAGGAAAGCCGGGAAGCCGCATATTCTCAAATCTGGTGTGTTTCATTTCCTCCCCCTGGATAGCGGGGATGGCAAATTTATTCTGGTCAGGAGGTCTTTTTTATGAATGTTCTGCTTATCAACGGCAGCCCCCGCCCAAATGGCTGCACCTTCACCGCCCTCAGCGAGGTGGCTTCTACCCTGGAGGCCGAAGGTATTTCTGCCGAGATCGTCTCCCTGGGCGCCGGTTCCCTGCGGGATTGCACCGCCTGCCGCAAATGCGCCGAGCTGGACAACGCCTGTATTTTCTCCGATGACTGCGTCAACGACCTGATCGCCAGGGCTGCCCGGGCCGACGGCTTCGTCTTCGGCACTCCCGTGTACTACGCCCATCCCAGCGGCCGCATTCTCTCTGCCCTGGACCGGATGTTCTACGCCGGCAGCGCAGCCTTTCGCCACAAGCCCGCCGCCGCGGTGGCCTCCGCCCGCCGGGCAGGCACCACCGCCTCTCTGGATGTGCTCAGCAAGTATTTTACCATCGCCGAAATGCCGGTGGTCTCCTCCTCTTATTGGAACATGGTCCACGGCAACTCCCCGGAGGAGGTGCAGCAGGACCTGGAGGGTCTCCAGTCCATGCGCAACCTGGGCCGCAATATGGCCTGGCTCCTGAAATGCATCCGGCTTGGCCGGGACAGCGGTGTCCTCCCCCCTGTCACTGAGCGAGCATATAAGACCAATTTTATTCGCTGAACGTGTTCCGCGGCTCCGGCATTATACCGGAGCCGCGGTCTTTTCACATGGTTTCAGAAAAGCACAACCCCCCAGCCGTCCTCTGCGGCTGGGGGGCTACTTCTGATTCTGGATTTCTACCATGTTTCAACCTCTTGCTTTCTACGGATTTGCGCTGGATCCTGTTGCTGAAGTTTTCCTCGCGGATGCAGTTACCCAGAAACTCATGTTGCGCCAAGTCTTCCTTCTGCGATGCTTCGCGTCGGGGGCTCCTGCGCTCGTTCTCACACATGTGAGCTGGTCTGGAACTTGCTTCGTCTGGATCTTCCGGCCTGGATCGTTCTGCGCTGATGCGTATGCCTCTTTCTATGCCTTCAGGTCATACGCGGAAAGGGTTCTGTCCTTGTTAGTACATCGGACTCTCGCTCCTTTCTTTCTGGCTATATTGTACTATACCATCTCCTATTTGTCAAGTCTTTTTGTTGTATTTTTAAAATTTTAATCTTTTGTCAGAACCCAACCGCCGTCACCAGCTCAGTGATGGGCATCGCAAACCAGATGACGTCTGCTCCCGCAGCGGCGGCGATACCGGTGCTGCTTCCGGCCTCACCGCCGCAGGTCCTCCGGCGGTCTTTCATTTCTTCGAAAACAATAAAAGGGCTGGATAAGTACAGGCGTCTCAGCCTGTTGCCTTATCCAGCCCATCATTTTCAAGGAACGATCCACCCTCCGGGCAAGCACCGCATATTTTACACAGCGCTGCCCCATTTGTTAAGTCTTTCTCAGGCTATCCCGAACAGCACCAGAAGCAGCCCGTAGACCACACTGGCACTGATGCCGAACACCAGCACCGGTCCCGCCACCGTAAATAGCTTGGCGGCGGTCCCGGTGACAAAGCCTTCGCTCTTGAATTCCAGTGCAGGAGAGACCATGGCATTGGCAAAGCCGGTGATGGGCACCAGGGTGCCGGCCCCGGCGTGCTTGGCAATGTTGTCAAACACGCCCAGACCGGTGAGCAGCGCGGCGATGAAGATCAGCGTCACCGACACCGCGCAGGAGGCCGGATCCTCCTCCAGTCCCCATGCCAGGTAGAAATTCCGCAGCCCCTGCCCCGCGGTACAGATGGCGCCGCCCACCACGAAGGCCCAGGCCATATCCTTCCACAGCGGCGAGGGCTTGGCCTTGCGCTGCACATACTTGTTATATTCCTGATTTGTCATGTCCATAGCGGCACATCCTCCTTTGGCTCTATTGTTCCAATCTCCCGTCAAACTATGCAGGGACACCTTTTAAAGAAAAACCGGTATCCGCTGTGCGGATACCGGTTTTTAACGCAGATATCAGATGTTCTCCGGGTCCTCGGGATGACCGCCGAAGGCCTCCACGGCCCTGGCCGTCTCGGCCCGCTTCTCCTCCAGGTTCTCCTTGAGGATCATGTCCTTCACCTTCATCAGGCGGATGGTGGAAGCGCGCTCGTTCTCATCCAGCTTCATGGTGATATACTTGATGGCTTCCTCCATCTGGGGGATCTTCACGTACTCCAGGGCGTTGACGCGGCGGCGGGTCTTTTCGATCTCCTCCGCCAGCAGCTGGGAGGTCTTTTCGATCTGGGCCAGCTTGAGCATATCCTGGAACACGGAGGCCATGTTGTCCACGGCGTCGTCCAGCTCGCCGGATGTAGTGGCGAAGCCATAGGGATAGACCTCGCCGGGGTCCTGGCTCTTGGTCTTGAACTCATAGACAGGGACATTGACCGACATGACATTCTGGAAGGTCATGTCCAGCTCCACAGACTGCTTGGGGTACAGCAGGGACTGCTCCAGCATCTCGCCGGACATGAGGGCGGAGGCCACGGTAAAGGAGCCGTAGGCCTGCATCAGGCCGTCCTCCACCTTCTTGCGGAGGGCCCGGTTCTCCCGTACCACGTCCATGAACTGCTTCATCAGCTCATCCCGCTTGTCCTTGAGCAGCTTGTGGCCCCGGATGGAGGTCCTCAGCCGGCCCTTGAGCCGGGTGAGCTCCTGCCGGGTGGGGTTTACGTTCATCGCCGGCATAGCTTACCCCTCCTTTTTCGGGAGGTATTTCTCGATATATTCCGGCTTGATACGCTTGAGCTCGGCCTTGGGCAGGATGCTCAGCAGCTCCCAGCCCAGGTCCAGGGTCTCCAGGATGCCGCGGTTCTCATCGGGGCCCTGGGAGACATAGCGCTTCTCAAACTCGTCGGCAAATTTGGCGTACTGCAGGTCGGTGGGAGAAAGGGCGGCCTCGCCCAGGATGGACATGAGCTCCTTGTTCTCCTTACCGGTGGCGTAGGCGGCGAAGAGCTGGTTCATGGTACCGGCGTGATCCTCGCGGGTCTTGCCCACGCCCACGCCCTTGTCCTTCAGACGGGACAGGGAGGGCAGCACGTCCACAGGGGGATTGACGCCCTTGCGGAACAGCTCCTGGCTCAGGATAATCTGACCCTCGGTGATGTAGCCGGTCAGGTCGGGGATGGGGTGGGTCTTGTCGTTTTCCGGCATGGTCAGGATGGGGATCAGGGTGATGGAACCGGGCTTGCCCAGCTGACGGCCGGCCCGCTCGTACATGGTAGCCAGGTCGGTGTACAGGTAGCCAGGGTAGCCGCGGCGGCCAGGGACTTCCTTCTTGGCCGCGGAGACCTCGCGCAGGGCCTCGGCGTAGTTGGTGATATCGGTAAGGATGACCAGCACGTGCATGCCCTTCTCAAAGGCCAGGTACTCGGCGGCGGTCAGGGCCATACGGGGGGTGGCAATACGCTCGACGGCGGGGTCGTTGGCCAGGTTGGTGAACAGGACCGTGCGGTCGATGGCGCCGGTGCGCTTGAACTCCTCCACGAAGAAGTTGGACTCCTCGAAGGTGATGCCGATGGCGGCAAAGACCACGGCGAAGTTGGAGGCCTCGTCCCCCAGCACCTTGGCCTGGCGGGCGATCTGGGCGGCCAGGTTGTTGTGGGGCAGGCCGGAGCCGGAGAAGATGGGCAGCTTCTGGCCGCGGACCAGGGTGTTCAGACCGTCGATGGTGGAGATACCGGTCTGGATGAACTCGTTGGGGTAGTCGCGGGCGGCGGGGTTCATGGGCAGGCCGTTGATGTCACGGTGCTCCTCGGCCATGATCTCGGGGCCGCCGTCAATGGGCTGGCCCATGCCGTTAAAGACGCGGCCCAGCATGTCGCCGGACACCGCCAGCTCCAGAGGATGGCCCAGGAAGCGGACCTTGGACTCCTTCAGGTTCAGTCCGGCGGAGGACTCGAAGAGCTGGACCACGGCGTTGTCGCCGTTGACCTCCAGCACCTTGCAGCGGCGGACGGAGCCGTCGGGCAGCTCGATCTCGGCCAGCTCGTCATAGGTGACGCCCTGGACCCGGCGGACCACCATCAGGGGGCCGTTGATCTCCTGGATCGTCTTGTATTCACGGATCATACCTCAGCACCTCCCTTGGCCACGGCGGCCTCGATCTGCTCCTGCATGTCGCGGCTCATCTGCGCGAACACCTCCACATACTTGTCGTCGGGGATGCTCTTGGCGCGGCCCATCTGCTCACGGAAGGGAATGTTGAACAGATCGGCGGTCTTGGCGCCCTTCTCAATGGCGGCGCGGCAGCTCTTGTCATAGTCCAGAATCATGGCCAGCATCTTGTCCTGGCGCTCATAGCTGGAGTACCAGTCGATCTCCATGAAGCCGTTCTGCTGGAGGAAGTCCTCCCGCAGCATCTTGGCGGTCTCCAGGGTCAGCTGGTCGCCGGGGGACAGGGAATCCTTGCCCACCAGCTGGACGATCTCGTTCAGGCTGGACTCCTCCTGGAGGATGGACATGGACTTGTCGCGGTTGACCATGAACTGCTTGCCCAGATGCTCGTCGTACCAGGGCTTCAGGGTGTCCAGATACAGGGAGTAGGAGTTGAGCCAGTTGATGGCGGGGAAGTGACGGCGGTAGGCCAGGGAGGAGTCCAGCGCCCAGAACACCTTGACGATACGCATGGTGGCCTGAGACACGGGCTCACTGAGGTCGCCGCCCGGAGGGGAAACGGCGCCCACGGCGGTCAGGGAGCCCCGGCGGCTCTCGTCGGAGCCCAGGCACTCCACCATGCCGGCGCGCTCGTAGAACTGGGCCAGACGGGAGGACAGGTAGGCGGGGTAGCCTTCTTCGCCGGGCATCTCTTCCAGACGGCCGGACATCTCGCGCAGAGCCTCGGCCCAGCGGGAGGTAGAGTCGGCGATGACGGCCACGTCGTAGCCCATGTCGCGGAAGTACTCGGCGATGGTGATGCCGGTGTAGATAGAGGCCTCACGGGCGGCCACGGGCATATCGGAGGTGTTGGCGATGAGCACGGTACGCTTCATCAGGGACTCGCCGGTACGGGGGTCCACCAGCTCGGGAAACTCCCGCAGAACGTCGGTCATCTCATTGCCGCGCTCGCCGCAGCCGATGTAGATGACGATGTCCACGTCGGACCACTTGGCCAACTGGTGCTGCATAACGGTCTTGCCCGAGCCGAAGGGGCCGGGGATGGCCGCGGTGCCGCCCTTGGCCACGGGGAACATGGCGTCCACGATGCGCTGGCCGGAGAGCAGGGGGGTCTTGGGGGGATACTTGTGCTTATAGGGACGGCCCACACGGACGGGCCACTTCTGGACCATGGTCAGCTCCACGCGCTCGCCCTTGTCGTTCTTGAGCACGGCGATGACCTGCTCCACGGTGTAGTCGCCGGCGGGAGCCACAGACTCCAGGGTGCCGCTCATCTTGGGGGGCACCATGATCTTGTGGAGCACCACGCTGGTCTCCTGAACGGTGCCCAGCACGTCGCCGCCCACAACCTTGTCGCCGGCCTTGGCCACAGGCTGGAAGGCCCACTTCTTCTCGCGGTCCAGGGCGGGGACCTCCACGCCGCGGGGCAGGTTGTTGCCCCCGGTCTTTTTCATGATCTCCTCCAGCGGGCGCTGGATACCGTCGTAGATGTTCTCGATGATACCGGGGCCCAGCTCCACAGACAGAGGAGAGCCGGTGGTCACCACCTCGGCGCCGGGGCCCAGTCCGGAGGTCTCCTCGTAGACCTGAATGGACGCGGAGTCGCCGTTCATGTTCAGGATCTCGCCGATGAGCCGCTGCTCACCCACGCGGACCACGTCGGCCATATTGGCGTCCGCCAATCCGGTGGCGACCACCAGCGGGCCGGAAACCTTAACAATTTTGCCCATAGGCTTTTATACCTTCTTTCGGGTGATATTCGCAATAGATCTCGGTGGAAAAGGGGTGGGCGCCTTAGAGGATATCCGCGCCCACGGCCCGCTCCACGGCGCTCTTGACATTGGCCATGCCGATGCCAAGGCTGCCCTCGGTGCCGGGAATGAGGATGATGGCGGGGGTGAGAGCGTCCTTGTACCGGGCCACTTCGGCCTCCATACGCTCGGCGTACTGCTCGGTCAGATAGATCACGGCGTAGTTCTCCTTGGCCAGGGTGTGGAGGATCCTGCGGGCCTCATCCACATCGTCGGCAGGGAACACGTCCAGGCCCAGGGCCTTGAAGCCCAGGACGCTGTCCTTATCACCCAGGACTGCAATTTTATACATAGGATTCACGCAGCCTTTCCCGGATGGTCTCCGCGCTCAGCCCGGCCATGCGGCCGGACAGGATGGTCCGGATGGCGGTGACTTCCGCCTCCCGGGCGTAGAGGTAGCCGATGACCGGGTGCTCGCCGAAGGCGATGCGCCGGGCCTGGCTCAGGTAATCGGTGACGGCGTTGTCGCAGGCGCGCTCAAAGGCGGTGAAGGAGCCTCCTCCCCCGCTGAGCAGCGCCGCGCCCAGCTCGGCCGCGGCCGCCAGCCGGCCGCCCCGGAAGAGCCCGGTCAGGTCGCCGCCCTTGGCCGAGAGGATGGAGCGCTCATCCACATTGCCCCCGGGCACCAGGGCCAGGGCCAGGAAGTCGCCTCCCTTGCCCATGCGGTGGGCACGGACCGAGGAGCGCAGGTTGGCCGCGTCGGCCAGCAGCTTCACGTAACCCTGGAGGAACTCGCTGCCGCTGTCGGCGGCGGCCTGGGCCATCTCGCGGAAATAGGCCCGGTCCAGCTGGAAGTCGGCCAGCTGGGGGTCGCCGGTGGCGGACAGGGTCTCCTTGGCCTGGGTCACCGCGGCGCGGAAGGTGTCGCTGCAGTCCCGCAGGTCGCCCCGGTGCATATCCTCGGCCAGCTTGGCCGCCGGATACCGGCCGCCGCTGGAAAGCAGGCGGCTCTCCTCCAGGCCCATGGCCTCGGCCTTCAGCAACACCTTGGCGTTGTGGTAGTCGTATTTCATCTGGAACACATCGATCAGGTTGTGGTCGGGCACGGAGGAACGCATATCCTTGTACACCGCGTCCCTGGCCTGGGCAAGGACCTCGTCCAGGCCGGAGGCCGTCACGTTGGACAGCTCCCCGTAGCCGCACTCGGTGAGGACCTTGGCGGCCTCCTCACTGGTACGGGCCTCGATCATCCGCTCCATGCGTTCCCGGGTGAGCAGCCGGTTCTCCATGGCCCGCACCCGAGTGGAAATGCCGAGATAATCCGTGTCTTTCAGCTTTTTGTGCAAGACACTTCCTCCTTTCCAATCCGCGGAGCGGAGTTATGCCTTTTCGTCAAAGAGGACCTTGGCCACCTGGCTGTCCAGCTCCCGGCGCTGCAGGCGGACCAGAGTCTCGAAGGTGCAGTTGACTTCCACATCTCCGTCGCTGAGGATGAAGCCGCCCCGGATGGGCCGGCACTGGGCGGAGAGGGTCAGACGGCCCTTGTCGCCCAGCAGCTCGTTGGCCCGGGTGACGGCGGTCTTGCCATAGCGGGGGCGGTCCTTTTGGGAGAAGACCACTTCCTCGCAGCCGCTCTGGCTGGCCTGGGCGATGAGCTTGGCCAGCAGCTCGGTGTATTCCTTCTCTGGCAGGTTGAGCAGATCCTCCAGCGCCTTGTCGAAGGTCTTTTCCAGCACCTCCTGCTTGGCGGCCAGGATCAGCTTGCGGGCCTCCAGCTGGGCCACGCTGGCCAGCCGCTCCTCCCGCTCCGCGGCGGCCAGGCGGCCCCGGGCAACGATATCCTGGGACTCCTGCTCCGCCCGGCGGGCATACTGAGCGGCGATCTCCGCCGCCTCGGCGGCCGCCTGGGCGTTGATCTCATCGATCTCACGCTGGACGTCGGCGTTGATGCGGCTGGTGATTTTTTCGATTCCGTTCATAGTTGTGTAACCGCCTTTCCTGTCTCGGTCTGGCCGTTGTGTCTTAGATCCACAGCAGCATCAGCATGGAGGCCAGCAGGGAGAGGATGGCGTAGAACTCGACGATACCGCAGAGGATCAGGCCCTTGGACCAGTCGTCGGGCTTCTTGGCCAGGATGTTGATGGAGCCGGCAGCCACGCGGCCCTGGGCGATGGCGGACAGCAGGCCGCCGAAGGCCATGGGCATACAGGCGGCGAAATAGCGGAAGCCCTCCACCAGGGTCAGGTTGGCGGCGGTGCCGTCCATCATGCCCATCTGGATCAGGGCGAAGAACCAGACCACCAGGCCGTACAGGCCCTGGGTACCGGGGAGCAGCTGCAGGACCATGACCTTACCGGACTTGGAGGGGTCCTCGCTCAGCAGGCCGGTGCCGGCCTCGCCGGCGATGCCGGTGCCCTTAGCGGAACCAACGCAGGAAAGACCGACCGCCAGGCCGGAGCCCAGCATGGCAATGGCGAGACCGCCGATATTCTCGAGAAACATAGTGAAATCCTCCTTTTATTTACTCTTGACAACGTCTACGTATTTGGTATCGATATCCAGAGGGCGGAAGGGCTTGCCGCCGTCCTCATAGAACCGGCCGAAATACTCCAGGCACTGCAGGCGCATGTCGTGGACATAGCAGCCCAGCAGGTTCAGGGCAAAGTTCAGCGCGTTGCCCACCATGGAGATCAGGAAAAATGTAACGATATTTCCGGTGATGGCGCCCAGGGTGTTGAACACCTGCGCGATGACCGCGCCGGCCAGCATCAGGGCCATCAGGCGGGAGTAAGACAGGATGTCGCTGAAGTAGCCCGTGATATTGTTGTACAGCGAGCCGCCGATGCCCATCACCTTGCCCACGATACCCTTCTTGCCGTAGCCCTGGGTCAGCACCAGCAACACCAGAATGGCGATGAGGGCCGTCTTGATCTGGCCCAGCACCGCGCCCACGGCGAAGAGGATGAACACGCAGTACCATGCGCCCTCGTTGCACAGGGCGTCCATGACCTCGCCCTTCTTGATCTTGCGGTACATGTTCACACCCATACCGGTGAAGATCTGTATCAGGCCGATGGCCAGCGAGCCGATGAGCACGGCCAGCGCGTCGTCCAGGGGGGAGAAGAGGGAGGGCAGGGCGATCTCTTTCCCGGTGGTCAGCATGACCAGCTGGGGGATCAGGTCTCCGAAGAAACCTCCGGTCAGCGCGCCCATGATGAAAGTACTCACGCCGCACAGGCCCAGCAGGGGGATCATATGCCGCATGGTGGGACCCTTGGGCCTGGTCTTTTTCATCACGATGTAGGACACCAGCATCATCAGCAGGCCGTAGCCCATATCCGCCATCATGAAGCCGTAGAAGAAAATAAAGAACGGCGCCATCAGCGGGTTGGGGTCCACACCGTCATACGCCGGCAGGGCGTACATATCGGTCACCATGTTCAGGGGACGGGTAAAACCATTATTCTTGAGCTTGACGGGGACCTGGGGATAATCCTCAGGGGCGGGGTCCTCAGTCTCCCAGGCGCACAGGAAAGGCTCCAGGCTCTTCTCCAGGGTCCCCACTTCCTCGGCGGGCACCCAGCCCTCCAGGAAGAAGGTGGCCTGGGTGTCCAGCAGGCGGCACTTGGCCTCCTCCCGGCTCACCTCCTGGGCCGCCCGGTCGGCACAGCGCTGGAGGGCCAGCCGCTCGCCGCCGTAAGTAGACAGCTCCTTCTTGGCCTCCTCGGCCTCCCGGTCCAGCCGGGCGATCTCGGCGTCCAGCCGCCGGTCATTCTCGGCGGCGGTGCCCGTCCATCCCCGCAGGGCGGAGCGGGTGAAGCCGAATTCCTTGAGTACGTTTTCCGTTTCCTCCTCGGCGCTGCGGTGGCAGACGAAGAAGAGGTAGTGGGCCTCGTTGTCGGCGCTGACCTCAGTCAGCTCTGACAGGTCGGTGGCCGCGTCCAGGGCGCCCCGCAGCTCGGCGATGTCCACCGCGCCGGGGACGGTGCCGAACCGGATGATCACATCCCGGGTGGACTCGGTCTCCAGCGGGATGTCCAGATTCAGCCACGGCGCCAGGGACAGCTTCTGTCCCCGGAGCTTGCTCTGCTCGGCATAGAGGGCGTGGACCCGCCGCTCGGTCTCATTGAGCTTGCGGGCGGTCTCCAGCGCGGCGGCGTAGGCCCCGTCGTCGAAGAACTCCCGTTCCTCCACCACCGGACGGCTCTTGAGCAGTCCGCCCTTTTCAGGGGCGTACTTCTTGAGCAGCTCCAGCGCGGCCAGCGCGGAGGCGCTGGCCTCCCTGGCGGCGCTGAGCGCCCGGTCGTCCGGCCGGGAGACGCCGGCCCAGTCCGGGTCCTCCAGCTTATCCGTGGGCTCGTCGATCTCCACACAGCCCGCGTGCTGAAGCACCCGCAGAACCTCTTCCCTGTCTGAGCGCATGCCAAAGAGGCGTACCCGCTTCATTTTGACAATGGACATCAGACATTCACAACCCTTCTGACAATAAGCGCCGCCGCGTCCGCCATCCGGCCTTCCGCCGACTGACGAAGCGCATCACAGGAGCGCCTGGTCTCTTCAATGACCTTTTCGCTGTGTTTTGAAGCCTTCTTCTCAGCTTCTTTCATAAAGCCCTTGACCTGAGCCTCGGCTTCGGCCCGGGCGGCGGCCAGCGCCTCCTCCCCTGCCTGACGGGCGTCGGATACGGTCTTTTTGGCCTGCGCCATGGCTTCCGCCTTACGCTGCTGGGTCATTTCCTCGGTTTCTGTCACCTGCTTGATTCCTTCCAGAGACATTATTTCACCGCCTTTCGTTGGGATTGCCGCATAGGAATTTTGCTGATTCCATTCAAAATGATACTTGAAAACCCGATAAAAAGCAAGTTCATTTTTTGTCTCCCGCCACTTCGCCTTCCCCAATTTTTTGAAAGTAAACTAGAAAGTATCCTTCAGTTTTTTGTTAAATTTTTGACTAAATCGTCCGTTTTAGTAAGTTTCAGCGCCCTGCCCTGCATGCCCGCATAAAAGCGTAAAATTTAGTGTCCTATTTTTGTCTATTTTGCATACTTCATGGTTTATTTTTTCCTTTTGTACTGCAAATCCTGGTTCCCGATCCCCCTGTTTTTTACTCTGATCATCACTTATATCTCTCCTCACATATGAAGTGGTTCTTTTTTGAACTGTATTCCAAAAAGGTACGCACTCCGCAAAACCAGAGCGCGTCCTGTATTTTCTGTAACTTTTTGCTCCTTTTATCCGGTCTGTTGTGCCAGCATGGCCCAATTGCCGTCGCTCCCCGGGGATGAAATTATGGGGACCAGCATCTCTTCGGCCCGCTCCGCCCCGGCTGCAGTCAGGGTCCGGACGGCGGTCTCTGCCGGAGTCTCCCCCAGGTCGGCCCAGATCCGTCCGGCGCTCTCCAGCATCCCTGTCACACTCTGTCCGCTGAGCGGGCCGCTTCCCTCCGTCAGAACGGTCCCATCGGTCCGGATGGACAGCGTCACCTCCGGATAGTCGGCCAGCGCCGCCTTTATCTGACGGTAAAACGCACTGATCACGCTCTCGAATTGGCTCTCGTCATAGGCCGGGCCTTTTTTGATATATCCCAGCTTTCCCGCTGTGGGGTAACCGCTGTTATCCAGCAGGATCTCGTCAAAGCCCAACCGGGCCAGTTCCGTGCATATGCCGGCCACATAGGCTCTGGCCTCCTCGCTGGTGGGACTCATCCACCGCAGGTCGCCGCTGTCCCTCCAGTTATAGCCGCTGTTGGTCTTGACCCCCAGGGCAGGCGCCGTATAGGGTGCCTTGTTATCTCTGAAACAGGAGACCCGTGCCACCGTATGGAGCTCCTGCTGGTTCAGGGTCCGGATGGTCTCGTTCAGGGCCGGGTCCGAGGCAGAGGCCCCCACCCGCTTGGCCAGTTCCAGATCTGAGACATAACCCAGCGTGCCATCGTCCGCCTTCATATCAAACACCACCGCGTTGGCCCCTGCTTCAGCCGCTCTGGCTGCCGCGCTACCGTCGCTGAGAGCACTGCGGGGCAGCATCACCGCCCGCAGCGGCTCTGCGGGCTCCGGTGCAGGCGTCGGGGTTGGCGCGGGCGTAGCGGAGACGATAACCAGCGGCTCCGTTGCCTCCGGAGGCGGCGAAGGGGCGTCTCCGTCCTTCAGAAAAGGCACATCCAGCCGCAGGCCGCCGGGTGAAAAGACCAGGCGGTCCTCCTGCAGGAAAAAGAGAGCCAGCATCAGGGCCAGCACTACCGCCAGCACGCCGATCACGGCCTTCAAGACCAGGCGGGACCTGGAGCGGCCATGATAGCCGGTATACCCATATCCATATCCCCGCTTACGCATATCCCTGTTCCACCTCACCCGACCATATCATATTGCTCCACAACATCGGGACGCTCTCCCGCCGGAATCTGTCCACCCGGCGCAAAGCGCCCTCTCACCTGTCCTGCCCGCCGGCAGCGGTCAACACTGCGTCCAGCTTCTGGAACGCCTCGGCCACCATGGCCTTGTCTTCCGGAGCCATTGTATCCAGAAGCGAATTGAAATAGCCGCTCACATCGGTAGCCGCCTTTTCCCGCAGCGCACGGTATTTCTCGGTGGCCGAGACATAGATGACCCGCCGGTCATTCTCCGAGCGTTCCCGCTTGGCCAGGCCCAGCTTCTCCAGCCGGTCCACGATGCCGGAGACCGTACTGTTGGCGCTGCCCGTCCGTTCCGCCAGCATGCTTATGGGGACCGGGCCCTCTTCCCCCAGCACATTGAGCACCAGTGCCTGCGGGAACGTCAGATTCAGGCGCCCGAAATGGGCCCGGAACTGCTGAGACATATGCTGTGTCACCCGCAGGTAGGACATCAATACGTTCTGCATTTCTTCCATCGGTCTCCCACTCCTTTTCCACAGCTGCCTGGCCACGTTACCAAGAGCATAGCCGCTGTATCTCTATTTGTCAATCTTCCGTGCCGGGGGTTTAAAAATTCTTAATGTCTTCCCTGTTATCCCATCGCCGGGGTGGTCAGCCGCACCAGCATCACGGCCAGTTCCGCCCGGGTGGCCGTCTTTTGGGGCATGAGCTTACTTCCGCTGCCCTGGAGGATGCCGGCGCCCAGGGCGTGCTCCATGCCGTCCCTGGCCCAGGCGGAGATTTCTTTGGCGTCGCTGTACAGGTCGATCTTTCCCTCCGCCGTATCAAGCTCCTGGATCTGGGCATACTTGTACAGAAATACAGCCAGCTGCTCCCGGGTCACATAGCTCTCAGGCTGGAACAGGCCCTTTCCGTTGCCGGAGGCGATGCCCTTCTCCTCCGCCCAGGCCACTGCCTGAGCATACCATGTTCCCTCCTCCACGTCGGTAAAGGTACATTGGCCTGCCGCGGGGGAACCGGCCAGCCGCCACAGCACCGTCACCGCCATGGCTCTGGTCACGGCCCAGCCGGGACTGAAGGTGGTCGTTCCGGTGCCCGAGAGCAATCCCGCGCTCACGGTCTTTTCCACCGCGGGGGCGTACCACGCTTTGGCGTCCACATCTTCAAAGGCGGTACTGGCGGAGGCCGGAACCGCGGCCCCCAGCGTCAGGCATACCGCACACAGCGCCGCGCATGAGGCTTTTTTCCATCTATTACACTTTTTCACGGTAATGCTCCTTGGATTCGGTTTGATAGAGGTATCCTACAACATTATTTTTAATATTTTATGAACAAGCGGCATCATTTTATCCCGGCCGCGTTTTTTCTCAAATCGGATTGACTTCCCGGGCTGGGTATGATATAGTGGCTGCACGTGAAAAAGGGAGTAGTTCCGGCCGCCTCCCCGGCGTCCGGGCGTACCGTCAACATCACGGCTCTCCGGCCCGGGAGCCTGGCGGTATGCGCCTTGCGGTAACAAGACTTTTTGGCGGCTGTCGCTGTGCGCAGCTGTCGAAAAGTCTTTTTTTGTGCCCGTGGGCGGCCGGTCCCTCCCCCGGTCAAGGGCCTTATCACAGCCACATACAGAGAAAAGGAGTGCGCTTTTATGCCGGAAACCTATTTCAACCGCACCGCGGAAGAGACGCTGAAGCTGCAGCAGACCTCTTCCGCCGGTCTCTCCCCCCAGGAGGCGGAACGCCGGGCCGGGCAGTTCGGCCCCAATAAGCTCAGCGAGGGCAAGAAGAAGAGCGTGGTCCAGGTCTTCCTGGAGCAGTTCAAGGACCTGCTGGTGGTCATCCTTATCATTGCTGCCGTCATTTCCGCCCTGTCGGAGAATGTGGAGAGCACCATCGTCATCTTTGCCGTTCTCATCATGAACGCCATTCTGGGCACCGTTCAGTACCTGAAGGCAGAAAAATCCCTGGAAAGCCTGAAGGCCATGTCCTCCCCCACCGCCAAGGTCATGCGGGGCGGCGTCCGGGTGGAGGTTCCCTCGGCCCAGGTGGTCCCCGGCGATATCATCCTGCTGGAGGCCGGCGACCTGGTGGTGGCCGACGGCCGCGTCATTGAGAACTTCTCCCTCCAGGTCAACGAGAGCTCCCTCACCGGCGAGAGCGAGGGTGTGAACAAGACCGACGAGGTCATTGCCAGTGAAAAAGTGGCGCTGGGCGACCAGAAGAACATGGTCTTTTCCGGCTCCCTGGTAAGCTACGGCCGGGCCACCGTGGCCGTCACCGCCACCGGCATGGACACCGAGCTGGGCAAGATCGCCGCCCTGATGAACCAGACCCAGCAGCGCAAGACTCCCCTGCAAAAGAGCCTGGACGACTTCTCCGGCAAGCTGGCGGCGGTCATCATGGTCATCTGCGCGGCGGTGTTCGCCCTGTCGGTGTTCCGCACCCACATGACCATTCTGGACTCCCTGATGTTCGCCGTGGCCCTGGCAGTGGCCGCCATTCCCGAGGCCCTCAGCTCCATCGTCACCATTGTGCTGGCCATGGGCACCCAGAAGATGGCCAAACAGAACGCCATCATGAAGGACCTGAAGGCAGTGGAGAGCCTGGGCGCCGTGTCGGTAATCTGCTCAGACAAGACGGGCACCCTGACCCAGAACCGCATGACGGTCCAGAAGATCTATGCCGACGGGAAGCTGCTGGACGGCTCCGAGCTGGAACTGGCCAACGAGCCCCAGCGCCTGCTGCTGAAGATCGGCCTTCTGGCCAGCGACGCCACCTTTGACCCCGAGCACAACACCTCCATCGGCGACCCCACCGAGGTGGCACTGATCCAGCTGGGTGAGGCCTTCGATGTGGAGGAGGTCCTCTACCGCAGCCACCATCCCCGCCTGCGGGAACTGGCCTTCGACTCCGACCGCAAGCTGATGAGCACCCTTCACCTGTTGGACGGCGTGCCCACTCTGCTGACCAAGGGCGCTATCGACACGCTGCTGGACCGCTCCACCTCTCTGCTCACCTCCGGCGGAGCCGTTCCCATGACCGAGGAGCGCAAGGCGGAGATCATGGCCGTCAACGAACAGCTCTCCAACGAGGGGCTGCGGGTGCTGGCCTTCGCCCGGCGGGAGCTGGACAGTGTCCGGGACCTGACGCTGGAGGACGAGTACGGCTACACCTTCGTGGGTCTGGTGTCCATGATCGACCCGCCCAGGCCCGAGTCCGTCCAGGCGGTGGCCGACGCCAAGACCGCCGGCATCCGCACCATCATGATCACCGGCGACCACAAGGTCACCGCCTCCGCCATCGCCCGGCAGATCGGCATTTTCAACGACGGCGACATGGCCCTCTCCGGCGTGGAGCTGGACGCCATGAGCGATGAAGAGCTGGACGCGGTGCTCCCCAGGGTGTCGGTCTATGCCCGGGTGTCACCGGAGCATAAGATCCGCATCGTCTCGGCCTGGCAGCGCCGGGGCAGCATCGTCTCCATGACCGGCGACGGCGTCAACGACGCCCCCGCCCTCAAGGCCGCCGACATCGGTGTGGCCATGGGCATCACGGGCACGGAGGTCTCCAAGGACGCCGCCTCCATGATCCTGGCCGATGACAACTTCGCCACCATCGTGCGGGCGGTGGTCAACGGCCGCAATGTGTACGCCAACATCAAAAACGCCATCAAGTTCCTGCTCTCGGGCAACATGGCCGCCATTTTCTGCGTGGTGTACGCCTCCATCGCCGGCCTCACCGTGCCCTTCGCGCCGGTCCATCTGCTCTTCATCAACCTGCTCACCGACTCCCTGCCCGCCATTGCCATCGGCATGGAGCCCGCCCGCAGGGGCCTTCTCAGGCAGAAGCCCCGGGACCCCAACGCCCCCATCCTGGACCGGCCCCTCCTCACCCGCATCCTGGGCCAGGGCCTGCTCATCGCCGTCCCTGTCATGACCGCCTTCTATCTGGGCCGGTCCTACGGCGGTGCGGCGGCGGCCTCCACCATGGCCTTCGCCACTCTGACCCTGGCCCGGCTCTTCCACGGCTTCAACTGCCGTGGACGGGAATCCATCTTCCGGCTGAAGTTCACCTCCAACCCCTTCTCCCTGGCTGCCTTTGGCTGCGGTGTGCTGCTGCTGGCCGCGGTGCTCTTTATTCCCGGCCTCAATACGCTCTTCCAGGCCACGCCTCTGGACGGGACCCACATCGCCCAGATCGTGGGGCTGGCCTTCCTGCCCACCCTGTGTATCCAGGTATTCAAGCTCTTCCGGGACCGGAAGGACGCCTGACCATCCCCGCGAAAAGAGCGGACCGCATGCGGCGGTCCGCTCTTTGTTTACCCCTTGTTCCGGCGGCGGGCGTTCTTACGCTGCCAGCACCCAGTTCATCATCAGCAACAGTCCGAAGCCCGGCGCCCCCAGCAGTCCCAGTACCAGCGCGTTGATCAGATTCACACCCAGCCGGATCCCCAGGACGCCGCCCCATTGGCTCAGCAGAGCCAGCACCGCCAGCCCCACGCCGGTCCGTGCGGCCAGCCGGAGGCACCACCGCACAGTCCTGCGCATGGCCAGCAGCGCGATGAGCAGGATGAGGCCGGCTGTTACCAGGGGCAGATTCCGGATCAGCCATTCCATGGTTATCTCCTCCCCCTGCCCCTGTCAGGCAGGGGCGGTCTGTCAGTCCCCTGGCTCTTTTTTCATCGGTAGGCGGACAGCGGACGGCCCATTCCCGGAAGCGGCAGCCACCGTCCCGACCGCTCCGGCGCCTCTTCCCGCTGTTCCTCCAGCTTTTTTATCTGCCGCAGCAAATAAGTATACCGCGCCTGAAGGGAATTGATCTCATAGATAAAGGATTCCACCAGATCCGGATCCCGGGCGCTGTTAAAGCCGGAATAGGCCTGGGCGATCCGGGTCCGGGTCCGGGCCAGTTCCGACGTCAAGGTCTGCCGCTCCTCCTCCAATCGGGTCCTCTGCCGGCGTCTCTCGGCTTTTGTCATGGTTCCCGCTCCTTTCCTCAGTGCCTTTCCCTTCCAGTGTATGTCCAGTTTAGCCCGATATGCACCTTTTTATACCATTCTTTTCCGTACATGGGACTTGGCCGCACCGGTTATACTACTCCCGGACAGGCAGTGAGGAGCATGCCTTCCACACACATCTCCTTTTAAGCCGGTGCCGGGCGCGCGCGCCCTCTGGCGAAAGGCGAAAGGAGCCGTGGCCTGTCCCGTTCAACGGCTCTGGCCGCATCCGGGAAATCTTCCGGGCGCGGCAAGGCTGCCGTGGAGGACCGCCGTACCCGGGAGGGCGCGGCGGTCCTCGTTGCGTTTTACCCCTCGTGCCTGCTCCTTTTCTTGACACTCCCCCCGAAAATGGGTATGATAATGTCTGCTGAATAAACCGCTTTGCGGTTTATTCGTGCGGCAGCAGCCGCACAATTCGATCAAAAGGGCCATTCTCGGCCCTTTTGATCGAATTCAGGCATTGTTACAATGCGTATTTCCGATGAAGCGCCGCAGCGCTTCACCGGGACGTGCAAGGTTTTTGGGCGGTCTCGCCCAAAAACCTTGCACCCGAACAAAGCTGATTGGCCTTGCAAGTCTTGGCCTTCAAGGCTTACAGCTTTGTTCAGTACGCATTATGATAATATGTAAAATTATCCGCTATTGATTTGGAAACAGTGAGGAGAGGCCCATGGCAAAGACCAGCGCGAAGACCTATGGCAACGAATCTATTTCCGCCCTGAAGGGCGCCGACCGGGTACGCAAGCGGCCCGGTGTTATTTTCGGCTCCGACGGACTGGACGGCTGCGAGCACGCCGTCTTTGAGATTCTGTCCAACGCCATTGACGAGGCCCGGGAGGGCCACGGCAGTCTCATCACCGTCACCCGCTACGCCGACTGCTCCATCGAGGTGGAGGACTTCGGCCGGGGGTGCCCGGTGGACTGGAACGAGCGGGAGCAGAAGTTCAACTGGGAGCTGGTATTCTGCGAGCTCTATGCCGGCGGCAAGTATGACAACGGCTCCGGCGACAACTACGAGTACTCCCTGGGTCTCAACGGTCTGGGCTCCTGTGCCACCCAGTACGCCAGCGAGTACTTTGACGCGGTAATCCACCGGGACGGCTTCAAATACACCCTCCATTTTGAAAAGGGCCAGAACATCGGCGGTCTGAAGAAAGAGCCCACCGACCGGAAAAAGACCGGCTCCTGCTTCCGCTGGAAACCCGATCTGGAGGTCTTTACCGACATCAACATCCCGGTGGAATACTATCTGGACGTGATGAAGCGGCAGGCCGTGGTCAACGCGGGCATCACCTTCCGCTTCCGCAACCAGCTGGGCGGGAAGTTCGAGACCACCGAATTCAAATATGAAAACGGCATCATCGATTACGTAAAGGAGCTCTCCGGGGAGAATGCCCTGACCCAGCCGGTGTTCTGGCAGACTGAGCGCCGCGGCCGGGACCGGGCCGACAAGCCGGAGTACAAGGTCAAGCTCAGCGTCTCCTTCTGCTTTTCCAACACGGTGCAGGTCATCGAGCATTACCACAACTCCTCCTGGCTGGAGCACGGCGGCTCACCGGAGAAGGCGGTGAAGAGCGCCTTCGTCTCGGGCGTGGACGCCTGGCTCCGCCAGCAGGGCAAGTACCAGAAGAACGAGAGCAAGGTAACCTGGGCCGATATCGAGGACTGTCTGGTGCTGGTGAGCAACAATTTCTCCACCCAGACCAGCTACGAGAACCAGACCAAGAAGGCCATCAACAACAAATTCGTCCAGGACGCCATGGCCGAGTTCCTCAAGGCCCAGCTGGAGGTCTATTTCATTGAGAATCCCCTGGACGCCGAAAAGATCGCCGAGCAGGTCCTTATCAACAAGCGCTCCCGGGAGAGCGCCGAAAAGGCCCGGCTCAACATCAAAAAGAAGCTCTCAGGCAGCGTGGACATTGCCAACCGGGTGCAGAAATTCGTGGACTGCCGCACCAGGGACACCGAGCGCCGGGAGCTCTACATCGTGGAGGGCGACTCGGCCTTGGGCAGCGTCAAGCTCAGCCGGGACGCGGAGTTCCAGGGCATCATGCCCGTCCGGGGCAAGATCCTCAACTGCCTCAAGGCCGACTACGCCCGCATCTTCAAGAGCGAGATCATCACCGACCTGCTCAAGGTCCTGGGCTGCGGGTGCGAGGTGCAGGACAAGCACGCCAAGGACGTGTCCGCCTTTGATCTGATGAACCTGCGCTGGAACAAGATTGTCATCTGCACCGACGCCGATGTGGATGGCTTCCAGATCCGCACCCTTATCCTCACCATGCTCTACCGCCTGGTGCCCACCCTGATCCAGCGGGGATACGTCTACATCGCCGAGTCTCCCCTCTATGAGATCACGTATAAGGAAAAGACCTGGTTCGCCTACTCCGACAAGGAGAAGAATGACATCGTAAACGGGGAGCTCTCGGGCAAAAAATGCACCATCAACCGCTCCAAGGGTCTGGGCGAGAACGACCCGGAGATGATGTGGCTGACCACCATGAGCCCCGACACCCGCCGTCTTATCAAGGTCATGCCCGAGGACGTGGAGCGTACCGCCCAGGTCTTTGACCTGCTGCTGGGGGACAACCTTCAGGGCCGCAAGGACCATATTGCGGAAGATGGTTATAAATATCTTGACCTGGCGGATATCTCGTAAACCGCCGCGCGGCAAAGGAGGACTTATCATGAAAAAACTCACATGTACTCTGCTTGTGTCTGCGCTGCTCTTTTTCCTTGCTGTCCCTGCCCTGGCCGCCGCACTCACCCATCCCAGCTGGTGTCCCGCGGAGGAGTATGCCGTGTTTGAAAACAGCACCGCTTACACCGGGGAGACACGGGAAAAGATCCTCTCCCTTCAGGAGTACGCGGCGGCAGGCCATACGGAGATCACCCGCAACTCCGACGCGCTGATCTACAACCGCTACCAGGAGCTGGCAAAATCCAAAGATCCCGGCGTGCGGTTCGAGCTGGGCCTCATCGACGTAAAGCTGGCCCTCAACGCCGCGGCGCAGGGGAAGTCCTTCAGCGGCTCCAGCAACTTTGAATTTGCCGCCTCCTACGCCGGAGACCAGGAGGAGGCCAGGTATCTGTGCTATCTGTGGAATGCCAGGATGTCCCTGGCCGCCCGGGACATCACCGCCGGGCTGGAGGGCGGCCTGCGCTGGTACGCGGGGGCCATTGAATACCTGCTTCCCTATGAACAGTTCACGCCGGACGCCATCTATGACTGCGAACTGGTGAAGACCGTCCCCGCCGACCGTCTGGCGTATGCCAGATCCCTTCTCTTCGTCACCCTGGACGGCGACCTGGTCCACCCCCGCCCGGTCCGTATCAGCGCCGACTATCTGGACACCACCACCGCCCAGACCCGGAACTGGCGCACCATGGTCCCCCTCCGCCGCCTGGCCGGGCTGATGGGCGCCACGGTGGAATACGACGCCCAGGCCCGGCAGATCACGGTCCGGCGCGCGGCGGACGCCTTCGTCATGACCCTGGATTCCACCGCCGCCCTGCGCAACGGCGCGCCCTTCCAGATGGACGTGGCCCCCTATGCCGAAAATAACCGCACCTATATCCCCATCCGCTACATTGCCGAGTTCTTCGGTCAGAAGGTGGAGTGGAATAAGGCGCAGCAGCACGTGGTCATTACCGAGGACAAGTCCGCTGCCGGGGATTCCAACCTGGAGGACTGGGCCCTGGCCATGGGCGCGCTGCTCAACTATGAGAATAACCCCGGGGAGGCCCACCTCTTCGGCGGCAAGACCCGGTTCGGCGCCGGTCCCGTGGGCGGCGCCATCTCCAACCGGCTGGAGTCCACCGGCCCCGACTTCGGCCGCCGGATCCTGTCCGAGGACTGGGGGATCACCGGCCGGGAATCCCTGATGGCTGCCGCCGCCGCCCTGGCGGAGGGGAACGACGCCTGGGACCTGTTCCGGGTGAGCCACCTGGCCCAGTGGGGCTATCTGGCCGGGTATGTGACCTACCCCGAGGCGCTGGAACTGGTGGAGCCCGCCGCAAAAAAGCTGGACAGGACCTACTCCTCCTGGAAGGATGCCTATGAGGACTATCTGGCCGGCTACTGCCGCTGGGCAGGTCTGAGTACCTCTGACGTATGGAGCACCGAGCGCGGGCAGCTCTACCAGACCATGCTGGCCGATCCCGCCATGGCCCCTCTTCTGGATGACAGCCTGTTTACTGCCGGCGTCATCGGCCTGCCCGGCGATCTCAATCCGTAATATCGGTATATCATATAACTCACAGGACAAGGACTGATCCCAATGCCCAAAAAGAAGGCCCCGGACACCGGGGCGAAAAAAGTAAACAACCCCAACGTCATGGGCCTGCGGGCCGAGGTGCTGGAGCAGCCCATTACCGAGACGCTGGAGCTCAACTACATGCCCTACGCCATGAGCGTCATCGTCTCCCGGGCCATCCCGGAGATCGACGGCTTCAAGCCCTCCCACCGCAAGCTCCTGTACACCATGTACCAGATGAAGCTGCTGGGGGGCGCTCGCACCAAGAGCGCCAACATCGTGGGCCAGACCATGAAGCTCAACCCCCACGGCGATGCGGCCATCTACGACACCATGGTCCGCCTCTCCCGGGGCTACGGCGCCCTGCTCCACCCCCTGGTGGACTCCAAGGGCAACTTCGGCAAGGTCTACTCCCGTGACATGGCCTGGGCCGCCAGCCGGTACACCGAGGCCCGGCTGGACCCCATCTGCGCCGAGCTCTTCCGGGACATCGACCAGGATGCGGTGGATTTTGTGGACAACTACGACGGCTCCATGAAGGAGCCCGCCCTGCTGCCCACCACCTTCCCCAACATCCTGGTCAGCGCCAACCAGGGCATCGCGGTGGGCATGGCCTCCAACCTGTGCGGCTTCAACCTGGCCGAGGTGTGCGACGCCGCCGTGGCCTACCTGAAAAACCCCGGCGTGGACCTGCTGCCCATTTTGAAGGCCCCCGACTTCCCCACCGGCGGGCAGCTTCTCTACGACGAGACCGCCCTCCGGCAGATCTACTCCACCGGCCGGGGCTCGGTGCAGGTGCGGGCCAAGTGGCGCTACCTCAAGCCGGAAAACCTTATTGAGATCTATGAGATCCCCTATTCCACCACGGTGGAGGCCGTGATGGACAAGGTGGCCGAGCTGGTCAAGGCCGGCAAAGTCAAGGAGATCGCCGACATGCGGGATGAGACCGACCTGAACGGCCTCAAGCTCACCATCGACCTGAAGCGGGGGGCCGATCCGGACAAGCTGATGGCCCGTCTCTTCCGCTCCACCCCCCTGCAGGACGCCTATTCCTGCAACTTCAACATCCTGATCGGCGGCATGCCCCGGGTGATGGGGGTGGGCGAGATTCTGGAGGAGTGGACCGCCTGGCGTATGGACGGCGTCCGCCGCCGCACTTATTATGTGATGAAGAAGAAGGAGGAGAAGCTCCATCTCCTCAAGGGCCTGAAAAAGATCCTGCTGGACATCGACCGGGCCATCAAAATCATCCGGGAGACCGAGGAGGACGCCGAGGTCATCCCCAACCTGATGATCGGCTTCGGCATCGACCAGACCCAGGCCGAGTACGTGGCCGACATCAAGCTGCGCAACATCAATAAGGAGTACATCCTCAAGCGGGTGGAGGAGACCGCCTCCCTGGAGGAGGAGATCGCCGACCTGCGGGACCTGGTCTCCAGCCCCGCCCGGATCAAGAAGGTCATCACTACCGAGCTCCAGGGCGTGAAGAAAAAGTACGCCGTCCCCCGCCGGACTGAGATCGTCTACGAGTTCCAGGCCGCCGCCGCGGCCGACCCGGAGGAGGATATCCCCGACTATCCGGTGCATGTATTCCTCTCCCGGGAGGGATACTTGAAGAAGATCACCCCCCAGTCCCTGCGCATGAGCGGCGAGCAGAAATATAAGGAAGGGGACGGTCCCTTCCTCCAGTGGGAGTCCTCCAACCGGGACGAGCTGCTGGTCTTTACCGACCGCCAGCAGTGCTACAAGACCCGGCTCAGCGACTTTGGGGACACCAAGGCCAGCGTGCTGGGCGAGTATCTCCCCACCCGCCTGGGCATGGACCCGGGGGAGAACGCCGTGTGGGCCTGCGTCACCAGCGACTACAGCGGCCACCTGCTCTTCTTCTTTGAAAACGGCAAGGCCGCCCGGGTGGAGCTCTCGGCCTACCAGACCCAGACCCGCCGCAAGCGCCTCACCGGCGCCTACAGCGACAAGTCCCCCCTGGCCGCCGCTCTCCACATCCGGGAGGATCTGGAGCTGGCCGCCATCTCCACCGAGGGACGGTGCGTGGTGTTCCACACCGCCGCCCTCTCCCCCAAGACCACCCGCTCCACCCAGGGCGTGGGCGTGATGACTCTCAAGCCCAGGTACCGTCTGGAGAAGGTGCTCCCCCTGTCTGAGACCTCCATTGTCAACGCGGCCCGCTACCGTGCCCGCAGCCTGCCCGTGGCCGGCATGCTCCTGAAGGAGGAGGACCGGGGTGAGGAGCAGATGAGCCTGTTGTAAACCAGTGCCCCGGAGCGGCCTGCGGTCCGTTCCGGGGCTTTTCCGCCCCGCCCCACCCGGCCCCCTCGGTTGACACGGAGGCAAGGCGTGGCTTACAATAGAGAAAACGCCTGTACCCCATATGATTTGTGATGTGAGGTTTGTATGAGCCGTCTTTTAAAAGAAAAAGCCCTCCCCTATCTGTGGATCACTCTGGCCTCGGTCATCTATGCCCTGGGCTTCTGCTGGTGCTATGAGCCCAACCAGATCGGCTTTGGCGGTATCACCGGCGTGGGCCAGATCATCAATCATTTTCTCCCTTGGGCCCCCATCGGCGTGGTGGTCATCCTGCTCAACATCCCCCTCTTTCTGCTGGGGTGGAAATTTATCGGCGGCCGCCTGCTGGTGACCTCGCTCTTCGCCATGGCGGTATCCTCCATTTTTATCGACCTGACCGCCGCTCTTTATACGTTCCCGCCGATGGACCCTCTGCTGGCCTGCATCTTCGGCGGCGTGCTCATGGGGGTCTCTCTGGGCATTGTCTTTCTTCAGGGGGCCACCACCGGCGGTACCGACCTGATCGCCCGGCTCCTCAAGCTCAAGCTGGCCTGGCTGCCCATGGGCAAGCTGCTTCTGGTCATTGACCTGGTGGTCATTGTGGCGGTGGCCGCCGCCTTCCACGACCTGTCCAGCGCTCTCTACGGCCTGGTGGCACTGTATATCTCCACCATCGTCATGGACAGCGTGCTCTACGGCCTGGACAACGCCAAAGTGGCCTATATCATCAGCTCCAGGCCGGACGAGATCTCCCACGCCATCTTTCAGGAGCTGGACCGGGGCGTCACGGTGCTCCACGGCGAGGGAGCCTGGTCGGGAGAGGCCAAGCGTGTGCTGCTGTGCGCCTTCAAACAGCGGCAGATCGTGCCACTCAAGCGCATGGTGAAGGAGATCGACCCCGCCGCCTTTCTCATCGTATGCGAGGCCCATGAGGTCCTGGGCGACGGGTTCCGGGAGTATAAGCAAAACGACCTTTAATTAAGGAGGAAGCGCCATGGCAGACATTAACAAGCTGCGTAAAAATCTGGAAAAGAACGGCTTCCATACGGTGTATTTCGACAGCGCCCGGGAGGCCGCCGACTACCTGGACGGCAAGCTGGACGGCCGCACCATCGGCATGGGCGGTTCCGTGACCATCCAAGAGCTGGGCCTGATGGAGCGGCTCTCCGGCCATAATACCTTCTATTCCCACTGGAGCGGCGGCACATTGGACCAGGCCGCCGGCGCGGAGGTCTACCTCTGCTCGGTCAACGGCGCGGCCGAGACCGGCGAGCTCATCAACATCGACGGCACCGGCAACCGGGTGGCCGCCACCCTGTATGGCCATAAAGAGCTCTATCTGGTCATCGGCGTCAACAAGATCGCCCCCGATTACGACCAGGCCCTGTGGCGCTCCCGCAACATCGCCGCCCCCAAAAACGCCAAACGGCTCAACCGAAAGACCCCCTGCGCCGTCAACGCCGACCGCTGCTACGACTGCGACAGTCCCGAGCGGATCTGCCGCGGCCTTACCGTGCTGTGGCGTCGTCCCAATGGCATCCCATATGCCGAGGTCGTTATCGTAGGCGAGGATCTGGGCCTGTAGGCCCCTGTACACCCCCTTCAGAAAGGAGGGCCGCCCATGCCCGGAAAGGGAAAGCTTACATCTCTGCTGCTGGCGGGCACTGTGCTGCTCAGCGGCTGCTCTTCCATGCTGGAACGCAGCTACATGGTGGTCACCGCCCACCCCGAGCACCCGGCGGCCGCCGACAACTCCAACGTGCTCAAGGCCGAGACCTATCAGGATCTGGTCAACGACGTGCTCTACTTCGTCAATCAGGGGGTGGAGCACGGCGCCATCCGCCTGACCAACTACCCCAGGGACGTGGAGGCAGACCTGAACAGCGCCTGCCTGGAGGTGGCCCGGGACGCCCCTGTCGGTGCCTACGCCGTGGATTTCATCGAGCATGACTGCACCCGTGTGGTGCAGTATTACGAGGCCAATATCCATATCACCTACCGCCGCACCCTGGAACAGATCCAGAGCATCAAGACGGTCACCGGCAGCAGCGCCGTCCGCCGGGTCCTGCAGGAAAAGCTGACCCGCTTTGCGCCGGAGGCCGTGCTCCAGGTATCCTATTTTACCGAGGATGAGGACTATATCTCCGCCCTGATCCGACAGGCCTACTATGACACGCCCGCTGCCGCCCTGGGCATGCCGGAGTACACCATCTCCCTCTACCCCGACCGGGGACGGGAGCGTATCGTGGAGATCCTGCTTACCTACCCTGCCCCGGCGGAGGAGCTGCGCCGTATGAGCCAGCTGCTTCTCCAGCAGGCCGACCAGCTCTCTGCCTCCCTCTTGGGCCAGGCCGGCCCTGAAGCCCTCCAGGAGATCTTTGACCTGCTCCGCCAGCGGGTCAGCCCCGCCCCCGCCGGTGAGGGTCCCACTGCCTACGCCGCGCTACTGGAGAACCGGGCCGACAGCGAGGGCGTAGCCCTGGCCTTCCAGCTGCTCTGTCAGACCGCCGGGCTGGACAGCACGGTGGTCCGGGGATTCCGGGACGGCCGCGCCCATTTCTGGAATGTCTGCGCCCTTCCCTCCGGCCAGCACCGGCACGTGGATGCCTCCGCCGCCGACGGATTTCTTCTGACCGACAGTGACGCCGAGGCCATGGGATATGTCTGGGACCGGGATGAGATCCCCGTCTGTTCGGACAGTGGCAAAGAAGCCGGCTGACCGTACACATCCGGCACAGTACGCGGGGAGGCGCTCCCACGCCTCTCCGCGTTTTTTGCATAATTCGTAAAATCCCTCTTGACATCTCGTCCTTCTGCCGCTATAATATCATTCGTCGCTTGCAGGTGTAGCTCATCTGGTAGAGCGCCACCTTGCCAAGGTGGAGGTAGCGAGTTCGAGCCTCGTCACCTGCTCCAGTTCGGAATAAGCCCTGAGGTAAAAACCTCAGGGCTTTTCCTTTTGCAAACGGGGTTTTATTGCTTCCAAACCGGACCCGCTGCGCCGGGCTTCGATCCGGCCCGGGCGCGGACCCGAAAGCGGATCCAGCAGAGGGACGCAGGTACCGTATCGCCGTATTTTCCTCTTGACAAGCGGTTCCTTTTTTCATATAATATCTATGTTGCTTGCAGGTGTAGCTCATCTGGTAGAGCGCCACCTTGCCAAGGTGGAGGTAGCGAGTTCGAGCCTCGTCACCTGCTCCAGCTCGGAATAGGCCCTGAGGTAAAAAGCCTCAGGGCTTTTCCTTTTGCGGGCGGGCTTTTTCCCGTTTTCAGACCGGACCCGCCGTTTTGCCGCCCCAGGGGCGGTTTTTTGCTATGCCGGGCCCGCGCCCGCCAAACTTCAAGGAGGTTTTTTCCATGGTAACACTGGCACAGCGCATCGAATCCCTCCGTACCGAGGCCAATCTGAGCCGTCCCGCCCTCTCCCTGTCCCTGGGCTTCCCCAAGGGCGCCATTGAAAAATTTGAGACCGGCCGGGCCACCCCCACCAAGGAACAGCAGGAGAAGATCGCCGCTCACTTCGGCGTCTCCCTCTTCTATCTCCGGGGCGAGAGCAGCGACCGCACCCGCCAGGAGGACTGGATGGACGCCGTACCCGCCGACGACGGCGAGTATGTACCCATCCCCGCGCCCAAGCCCAAGCGCCCCAAGCCCTCCGCCGAGCCTCAGCAGGGGGCCATGCTGGACTCTCTGCTGGCCAGCAAAGCCGTACAGGAGCTGCTGCGCAAAACGGTTCTGGACACCCTTCGCTCCCCCGAGGGCCAGGAACTCATCCGCAAGGCCATGCAGAAAAAGTGACGCGCCGTCAAAAAGACCCCGCTCGCGTGAGCGGGGCCTTTTCCTGTTTAAAACTTGTTCAGGGGAATGGAGCCGTCGTCCTTTGCCTTTTCGATGGCCCGGATGACCACATCGTAGCCGTAATCCGCATCCACCTGGATGTGGACCCGGTCGCCCACCTTCTTTCCCAGCACCGCCTTCCCCACCGGGGACTCCCGGCTGATGAGCCCGTGAAGGGCGTCCTGCCGCATGGTGGTGACGATCTGATAGGTCTCGGTCTCATCGTCCTCCTCCACATACACGGTGACCCGGTCGTAGAGCCCCACCGCGTCCTCCGCCGCCTGGTCCGAGATGACCACCGCCGTGCGGATCATGTTCTCCAGGTAGCGGATGCGGCTCTCGTTCTTGTTTTTTTCCTGCTTGGCCGCCTTGTATTCAAAATTCTCGCTCAGGTCGCCGAAGGCCCGGGCCTCCTTCACTGCCTCCAGCAGCTGGGGGCGCAGCTGGATGCGGCGGTAGTCCAGCTCCTCCCGCATGAGCTGCAGGTCCTTTTGGGTCAGTTCGTTGTGCATGTCGGTATCTCCTTTTCGCCCGGCCGGGCGCTATTCATCGTTCCGGGGCACGGCGCGTATCACGCGCCTTCTAAGGAGCATTTGCTCCTTTTGAACTTCTTTGATTATAGCACGATTGCCCCGCCGGGTCAAAAAGAGGTCCGCTTCCTGTGGGAAGCGGACCTCTTTTCTTATTTCTGTTCCGCTGCCTCTCCCAGCTCCAGTCCGCACACCCGCTCCCGGGTGGGGAGGATGGCGGCGGGGCTCATGGAGAGCTCGTCGATCCCCATCCGGAGGAAGGTCCCGGTCAGGGCCGGGTCGGCGCCCAGTTCTCCGCAGATGCCGATCCAGATGCCCGCCCGGTGTGCATTCTCCGCCGCCATGGCAATGAGCTTGAGCACTGCCTCATGGGCGGGGTCGTCAAACTGCGCCACACTGCTGTTCTGCCGGTCCAGGGCCAGGGTATACTGGGTCAGGTCGTTGGTCCCCACACTGAAGAAGTCCACCTCCCGGGCCAGGTCCCCGCTGAGGAGGGCGGCGGCGGGAGTCTCGATCATGATGCCCAGCTCCACGTCCCCGTCAAAGGGGACGCCTTCTTCCTTCAGTTCCTGCCGGACCTCTTCGGCGATGGTTTTGATCTGCCGCACCTCGGACACATGGGTGATCATGGGGAACATGATGGCCAGCCTGCCGTATGCCGACGCCCGGTATAAAGCCCGCAGCTGGGTGCGGAACACCTCCGGCCGGGTGAGGCAGATACGGATGGCCCGCATACCCATGGCGGGATTCTCCTCCCGGGGGAGCCGGAAGTAGTCCGCCTGTTTGTCTGCGCCGATATCCAGGGTACGGATGACCACCCGTTTCCCCTCCATCCGCTCCAGCACATCCCGGTAGGCCGCAAATTGCGTCTCTTCATCGGGGTAATCCCGGCTCTGAAGATAGAGGAACTCACTGCGGAAAAGTCCGATGCCCTCGGCGTCTCCCTCCAGGGCAAGGGCCACATCCTGGGGCCCGCCCACGTTGGCGCACAGTTCCACCCGCCGGCCGTCCCGGGTGACGCTGGCCTTGCCCCGGTAGCGCCCGGTCCGCGCCCGACCGGCATCCTCGTCCGCCTTCAGGGCGGCAAATTCCATTCGGACGGCCTCGTCCGGGTCCAACGCCACCAGTCCGCGCTCGCCGTCCACTGCCGCCTCACGGCCGTCCAGCTCCGGGCCCAGTGCTTCTCCCAGCCCCACCACCGCCGGTATGCCCATGGTGCGGGCAAAGATGGCAGTGTGGGAGTTGGCCGATCCGCCTGATGTAAGGAAGGCCAGCACCTTGCTCCGGTCCAGCCGCGCCGTCTCACTGGGGGCCAGGTCATCGGCCGCCACCACCACAGGCTCGCTGCCGAAGAGAGCCTCCTCGTCGGTATGGGTCAGGATGCGGACCAGCCGGCGGCCCACGTCCAGTACATCGGCGGAGCGGGCCTGCATGTACTCGTCATCCATGGCGGCAAATGCGGCGGCCGCCTCCTTGGCGGCGGCGTCCACGGCATACTCGGCGCAGAGACATTCTCCCTCGATGCGTGCCCGGACGGCGTCAGTAAAATCCGGATCCTCCAGCATCATCTCATGGATCTGAAAGAGAAGGGCATTCTCCTCCCCCAGGGTGGACAGCGTCTCCGCATAGAGCTGCTCCAGCTCCTCCGCAGCCTGGCCGCAGACTTTCTCAAACCGCTCCAGCTCCGCCGGAACATCCGAGATGGCGGAGGGCTCGATCTCCTGGCCGGACCGGCGGTAAAAGGCCACTTTTCCCAAAGCAGTGCCCCGGCTCACTCCCTGACCGTTGAGTGTTGTCATACTATCACGCTCCAAATTCGCGGTGGTAATACTCTTCTTTCATAAAACCATTTTTAAATGTTTTTATGACGGTGTCAAGCACCGTGCTGCCAAAGGCGGCACAAAAAAGTATTGACGATGTTTTCAGCGACTTTGCCGCCGGACCGCATCTTGCGGCCCGATAAAACGGTCCAGCTGTTTTATCGAAAACCAGTATAAAAAGGACCGGGCGGCGCGGAACGCCGCCCGGCACGGATCCGTTCGGGTGCTTAGAAAATACCGATCAGGCCGCCAACAAAGCCGATCACGACAATGCCGAGCATGATCTGCAGCGAGGAGAACTTTTTCTTGCTCAGCAGGGCAAAGACGCCCAGCGTAACCGCCAGGGGCAGCAGATTGGGCATGATCGCGTCAAAGATGGAGGACTGAAGATCAAACGCGGAGTCGCCGATGTTAAAGTTGATCTTCAGGCTGAAGGACACGTAGGAGGAGATGAGGCCGCCCATGACAGTGCAGCCCAGGATACCGGCCGCGCTGATCAGGCGCTTCATTTTGCCGCCGGCCAGCACAGCGGTGACCGCGTTGCTGCCCAACTGATAGCCCTTCATCCAGAAATAGCGGGCGATCAGGATCAGGACCAGCGGAAGGCCGAACAGCACGAGCAGGGAGCCGAAGACGTTGCCCGCGGCAGCCAGGCTGATGCCCAAAGCCACGATCAGGGGGATGATCACGCCCTGGTCCAGCGCGTCGCCGATGCCCGCCATGGGGCCCATCAGGCCGGTCTTGACCGAGTTGATGGCGTCATCGCTGATCTCAGCACCGTTGGCCTTCTCCTCCTCCATGGCCAGGACCGCGCCATGGATCAGAGTGCCGAAGTTGGGGTTGGTATTGAAGAAGACCAGATGGCGCTGAAGAGCCGCGATCTTGTCTTCCTTCTTGGGATAGAGCTTTGCCAGAGCGGGAGCCATGCAGTGGGCGAAGGCGCCGCCCTGCATACGCTCGTAGTTGTAGTTGGCATGGGAGAAGAACTGCCACAGCCAGTAGGAATGGGAGACGTCCTTCTTGGTGAGCTTGATCTTTTTCTCCGTGTTCACAGTGTTATCCGTCATAGCCGACATCCTCCTCCTTGTTGTTGTAAATGAGGTACACAGCGGCAAAAGCCAGGCCGAACAGGGCCACGCCGACGATGCTCAGGTTGAAATAGGCCACCAGCAGGAAGCCGATCAGCAGGAAGGGCAGCGTGTCCATCTTGAGGATGGCGCGCAGGTTGAGGCCAATGCCCAGGGCGGGCAGCAGACCGCCTACCACAGAGAAGGCGTTGATGACATTCGTGCCCTCAACGGCCGCCAGGAAGGTCTCCATCAGAGGCACGCCGGCCATCAGGATGACCAGAGCCACGATCACTTTGAATACCAGCATCATGACCGCGCTGGGCAGCCAGTTCATGAGCATGACGCCCTTCTCGTCGCCCTTGGCGGCGAAGCTGTCAGCCCAGTGGACAAAGAAGGAGTCAATGGTCATCTTGCCGACCCACCAGATGGTGCCGAACAGGCCCAGAGGCACGGCGATGGCCAGGGCCACCTCGGTGCTCACGTTGGTCGCCAGCGCCAAGGCGGTGCCGATGTAACCGGCGATGGCCATGTCGGAGGGCATGGAGCCGCCCACATTCAGATGGCCCAGGTAGATGAGGTTAATAGTCGCGCCGATGACCGCGCCCTCAACGGGCCGTCCCATGACCAGGCCGGTCAGGAAGCCGGCCACCACGGGACGCTGCAGTACGTAGTAGCCCTCGCCGAAGAACCACGGCGCGTCGGACAGGTAGTACAGGATACCGACGAGTAGTGCTTGGATCCAACTCATAATGATTTACCTCCTCTTATTTGTCTCATCGACCATTGGAATGTATATAAAAGCGTCGGGCGCCTGCCCTTCGCCAGCTCCCGGCAGGAGCGGGGATACATGCCCGGGATGAGGAGTGCGCTCTGCGGCCGGCTCTCTCCTGCCGGCCTTGGGCCGTCTTCTTACAGCTTCACCTTGTCGATCTCGATGCACTTGCCGTCGGGCACGATCTGGCAGAATACCCGGATACCCCTGGCGGCAATGGCCTTGAGCTGCTCCAGCTCCTCCGGGGAGACCTGGATATTGCGCAGGATCATCTTACGGCCGGCCACATAGCCCATGCCGCCCAGGTTCAGCTCCTTCATCTCCACGCCGCTGTTGAGCAGCTTCTCCATGACGTCAGGCGTCTTGGCAAGTACGATGGTACGCATCTCGGGGGGATCATTTTTGATGGCATCCACAGCCTGCTCCACCGTGAGGATGGAGACATCGCAGCCCTTGGGGACCGCCATCTTCATGACCTGGCACATAAAGGCGTCCTTAGCCACCTTATCGTCCACAACGAAGATGCGGTTGGCCTTGTACACCTTGGACCAGCCGGTCATCACCTGGCCGTGGATCAGTCGGTCGTCGATGCGGTAGAATACTACACTCATTCCGATGCGCTCCTTTCTTTGATCACGTCGTCCGCACTGATGAAGCCCTCCCGGCCTGCCTCGATCCCCGCGGAGATGAGCTCCTGCACGTTCATCTCCTCCCGGAGGGTAAGGATCTCCAGCAGCGCCGGAAGATTATAACCGGACAGGGCGTGCACGCCCCGCTTCATCACCATCAGCATCGCGGTATTGGAGGGGGTCCCGCTGGACAGGTCGGCCAGGATCAGGGTGTTGTCCGCTTCTCCGAACTCGTCGATGGCCTGCTCCAGCTTTTCGGCGAAGGTATCCACCGTATCGCCGGGGTACAGGCCGAACACAGCCAGCTTTTCCTGGGCGCCCAGGATCATTTCGGCGGCCTCCCGCATACCGGCGGCAAAGGCTCCATGGCTAATCAGAATCAGATTGATCACAGTGTTTCCGTTCCTTTCCTCTGGGCGTTGCCCACGGCGTTCAGTCTCCGCTCAGATCGATGAGCACACGGTAGGTCTCGGGGCTGGCGGCCCGCTCGAAGGCCTTCTGGCACTCGCTCAGGTCATAGCGCTCCGTGATGAAGGGTGCCACCTCGATGAGGTGATAGCCCAGCAGCCGGGAAGCGGTCCAGAAGTTCTTGGCGGTGGGGCTGTAGGAGCCTGTGATGCGCTTCTCGCTGTAGTGGATCTTGTTGGGGTCGATCTGGATGGGTCCGCTGGGATGGAAGGAGCCATAGTAGACCATACGTCCCCGCTTGGCCAGGCACTCCAGATAATCCTGGGCCAGCGAGAGGACATTGACCGTGTAGAAGCACACATGGGCGCCCCGGCCGCCGGTCAGCGATTTGATGGTCTCAATGGGATCGCAGCTCATGGGGTCGATCACCACGTCGGCGCCCATCTCCCTGGCCTTGTTCCGGCGGGCCTCGTCGGGCTCCACCAGGATGGTGCGGGCGCCCCGCTTCTTGCACAGCACATTGTGGAGCTGGCCCATGATGCCGCCGCCCACGATGACCACGTCCTCGCCGAACTCCACCTCGGCCTGGTCCAGACTGCCCAGGCAGCAGGCCAGAGGCTCGGCAAAGGCGGCGGTGGCCAGATCGGCGTTCTCGTCGGGAAGGGCGTATACCCGGTTGGAGGCAATGGCCAGATACTGGGCAAAGCCGCCGGTGCCGGGGATGCCGTCGAAGGTGCGGCCCTTGGACTTGCCGGTACACTCGTTGTCGTGGCCCCGGTAGCACTGCTCGCACTGTCCGCAGCTGTCATATGTCTTGACCACTACCCGCTGACCCACTTTCAGGTCGGTGATGGTGTCCGCCCCGATGGCGGCCACGGTGCCCGAGACCTCATGGCCGGGGACAAAGGGCAGCGCCACGTCTCCGCCGGCAAAGATCCGCTGCTCCCAGGTGCAGATGAGACACTTCTCAATACGCACCAGCACCTCGCCCGCGGCAGGCGTGGGGGTGGTGATCTCCCTCACCTCGGCCTTGCGGGGCTCGGTGATAATGATGGCTTTCATTTTTTCGGGAATCATGTGGAAAACCTCCTCTGAAAACGGTTCCTTACAGGCCCTGGATGTCGGAAGCCTTCTTGCCGTTGTGGACCAGGTCCACCAGGGCGCGGGTCACGGCCTCGGGATCAGGGTGCTTCCAGATATTGCGGCCGATGGCCACGCCGCTGGCCCCCGCGGACATGGCCTGCTCGATGCAGACGAACAGGTCGGAGAGCTGGCTCGTCTTTTCGCCGCCCAGCACCACCACGGGCTGATAAGAGGCGTCGATGACCTGACGGAACTCCTCAGGGGTACCTGCAAAGGTAGTCTTGATGATGCTGGCGCCGTACTCGCAGCCGGTGCGGGCTGCCAGGCGGACGTTCTCCACCGTCTTGGGCACGTCACTGCCAAAGCCGCCGGGCAGCATCTCGGCCATGACGGGCATGCCCCAGGCCCTGCCCTGGGCGGCCAGATCGGCCACGTTCTTCATGCAGTCCTGCTCTGTGGGCGTGCCGGGGAAACCGTTGCAGGCCACCGCGTCGGCGCCTACGCGGAGGGCGTCCTCCACCGAGAAGAGCATCCGGGGATAGCCGTTGGCGCTGCTGGGGATGGCGGAATAGCCGCCGTCGCACCGCAGGATCAGGCCCACATTCTTCAGGATGTCCTGATATTGATTGGCAATACCAAAGGTGGTCAGTACGGCGTCGGCGCCGCCGGCCACGATGGCCTCCAGGATCTCGCCGGTCTTATCCAGGGCAGGATTCACGTTCAGGCCCATGCCGTGATCCATGGCCGCGATCACGGTCTTCCCGTCCGCCCGAAAAATACGTCCCAGTCTTCTCATGATTTTTCCTCCTAAAAAACAATATCCGCTTAGAGGGGGGCCTCCAAAATTTCGTTACAGATTTTCCTCGCAGATCTGCCGGATCTGCTGGGAGACCTCCTGCTCATCCTCGCCCTCCGCCGTGATGGTAATGGTGTCTCCTGTTTTGATCCCCATTCCCATAACGGCCAGGATGCGGTTGGCACTGGCCTTTTTCTCTCCCTTTGAAATCTCGATGATGGAGTGACACTGCTTGGTCAGCTTGGCGAACATCCCGGCGGGGCGTGCGTGCATCCCCAGCTCGCTTTTCACCGTATAGGTAATTTCTTTCACATCCATCCTCCTTTTCAATTTGTCCATTTTGTCAGGTTCCTCTTGACTTTACCCATTATAGCTAGTGAAAAATGACATAACAATGTGGTTTCCTACCAATTTTAAACGGCTCATTTTGTGAACTGCTCCCAAAATATGCACAAAAACCAGAATTCATTATATTGCTTTTCAGCGAAAATAGACTATAATATTTTCAGCCTATTTTGACAGGAGGGACAGGAGATATGTCATACTCACCACCGGTCGCCGCCGCGTCCTTTACGCTGAAGGATCTGCTGGGCCTGGGCTCCATGTCGGGTGCCCGCCTTCTCTCCGGCAGCAGGCTTGATGTGCCCATCACCCGGGCCAATGTGGTGGAGATCGCCAATATGGCTGATTGGGCCAAAGCCGGCGAGTGTGTGATCAGCTCGGGCTATCTCTTCCGCGACCGGGAGGAGCTGCTGGAGGAGCAGCTTCCCCAGCTTCAGGCGGCAGGCGCGGCCGTCCTCTGCCTCAAGCCCCTCCGTTTTCGTCAGGGACTGCCCGACCGTTTCGTCCAGCGGGCCGTGGAATTGGACTTCCCGCTGGTGGAGCTGCCCATGACCGCCGTTTTTGCCAGCATCGTCCAGGAGAGCATGGAGGAGATCTTCCGCCGGGAGACCCAATCCTTCCAGCGCATGCAGAACAAAATGGAGCTTCTGCTGGACGCCTTTATGAGGTCCGAGGACCCGGAGACCAGTCTGGCCGCCCTGGAAAAGGCCATCTCCAACCCCGTGCTGGTCTTTGATTCGGAAAACGAGCTGGTCTCCACCCAGCAGAGCCGGGAACTGCTGGGCGGACTGCAGGAGGATGTGATCCGCCAGCTCTACAAGCGGGCCAACCTCCCCACCCTTTTCTTCCTGCGGGAGGGCAAGCCGGTGGAGATCCCCGTCCACTTTTTTGACATCGGCGGCCACAGCGGCATTCGCATCATCATTCCGGAGTATTACACCCCGCTGGACCAGGAAGACCAGCGGGTCATCGGCCGGGTCAGCCACATTCTGGCCGCTGAGATGAAAAATGCCATCGCGGTCAAGAAGGTCCGCCGGAAGTACAAGCGCCAATTTGTGGAAAACTGGCTCTTCGGCCGTCTGGGGGACGCCATCAACATCTGCCTCTCTGCCCAGACCGACGGTTACACCGTCAGCGTGGACCGCCGCTACCGGGCCGCCATCGTCAACCTGAACACCCCGCACAACTCCGACGCCTTTGCAGAGGAGGATGTGAGCATCATCCGCCACATCATCCGCAATCTCAACTCCAACATCATGTTCACAGTGCTGGAGGGCAAGCTGATCCTGGTCATCGAGGACGGCCCCACCGGCGATTTTTCCCTGCACGAGCTCTCTCTCCTTATGGAAAAGCTCAACTACATCATGGACAAGGGCGACATGAGCTTCTGCATCAGCGACTCCTACCCGGTGCAGGACCTTCCTCTGGCCTACCAGCAGGCCAGAAAGATCAGCGCCATCAGCCGGAAATGCGGCATCCGCCGCCAGGCCATTACCTACGAGACCCTGGGGGTCCTCTACCTGCTGGCCCTCCTGCCGGAGGATGACGCCATACAGCAGTACAAGGACCGTTTTCTCCGGCCGCTGAAAGAGTATGACAGCGCCCACCGCACCGCTCTGCTGGACACGCTGCGGATCTATCTGGAGCAGGGCTGCAACACCCAGAAGACCGCCCAGCTTCTCCACAGCCACTATAACACGGTGGTCTACCGCATCGCCCAGATCGAACGGCTGCTGGACCTCTCCATATCCGACGTGGAGACCCAGCTCCAGCTTCGCATTGCCTTCAAGCTGGATCTGATCCGCTGAGGGCATTGTTCCACGTTCCCATATTCCTGCCCGGACGGCCCGTTCGGAGTGGAAAAAAGCCGGGCCGCCCGGGGATCTCCCCAGGCAGCCCGGCAATTTTTTGATCTTGATCCAGGGGCGGAATCGTCCCCGGAGCACATGTCCTTAATCGTCCCAGTCCGCGTAATCGTCAAACTCCGAGTGGCAGCAGCAGGCCTTCCCCGCGGACAGCTTCTCCTTGGCGCAGCCAAAGAAGGCCGCGATCTTGTCCCAGTATGCGATGATACAGCAGACCCCGGCGGCAATCGTCAGCGAGAGAGCCACGATCTTCAGCACAAAACGGGCGATTTTCATATCCCGTCGCCTCCTTGTCCAAATGATAGTTTTAGTTTACACGCTTTCCGGCCAAATTACAATGCTTATCTGCCATACCGCAGTAAACTTTTTCCCTTGTAGTTTGCAGGGAAATAGAATATAATAAAGAAACGAATGGAAAGAAATCTGCCGCGTATTTTTACGCGGGTGCCAATTCTCGGATAGAAAGGAAGGGTCCTTTATGAAGCTGCAGACCGAAAAGGGTGAGATCCGCATCAGCAGCGAGGTGTTTACCAATATCACCGGCGCCGCGGCCACCAATTGCTACGGAGTGAAGGGCATGGCCATCCGCTCCAAGACCGACGGGCTGGTCCACCTGCTCCGTCGGGAGTCCATGTCCAAGGGCGTGAAGGTCACTTATAACGACGATTCCAGCGTCTCCATCGAGCTGCATATTATCGTGGACAACGGCGTCAACCTGATGGCGGTGAGCCGCTCCATCATGAGCGAGGTCCGCTATATCGTCAGCCGCACCACCGGTGTGGAAGTCAAGAACGTGGACGTCTGCATCGACTCCATGGTCATCGGCTGATCACCCCCATCGAAAGGAAGGAACACGGACATGAGAGAAACCATTGACGGGGCGCTGTTTGCACAGATGATCATCCACGCGTCGGCCTCCATCAACAGCCAGAAGCAGCACATCAACGAGCTCAACGTATTCCCGGTGCCCGACGGTGACACCGGCACCAATATGGGACTGACCATCAGTACCGCCGCCGCCGAGCTGCGCAAGAAGAAGTACCCCACTGTGGGCGAGGCCGCCGGCGCCAACGCCAACGCCCTGCTGCGGGGGGCCCGCGGCAATTCCGGCGTCATCCTCTCCCTGCTCTTCCGGGGCTTTGCCAAGGCTGTAAAGGAGAAGGAGACCATCGACGGCCGGGATCTGGCCATCGCGCTGGACTTCGGCGTGGCCGCCGCCTACAAGGCGGTAATGAAGCCCGCCGAGGGCACCATCCTCACCGTTTCCCGCCTGGCTGCCGCCCAGGCCGCCGCTGCCGCCCGGGAGAATCCTGCTCCCGAGGCAGTGCTGGAGGCCGCCATCCGCGAAGGTGAGGTGGCTCTGGCCGACACCGTGAATCAGAACCCGGTCCTGAAGAAGGCCGGCGTAGTGGATGCCGGAGGCAAGGGCTTCCTGGTCATCCTCCAGGGTATGCTGGACGAGCTGCGGGGCGTGGCCATGCCTGAGGAAACCGGTGGGGAGGCCGACGCCCCCAAGGACAAGGCGGACTTCGCCATGATGAGCCAGGAGGAGATCACCTTTGCCTTTGACACGGTGTTCATCGTCCGCAAGGCCAGCGAGGACGTCAATCTGGTGCCCTTCCAGGCCTATCTCAACAGCATCGGCGACAGTCTGGTCATCGGCGAAAGCGACGATTCCTTCAAAGTCCACGTTCACACCAACATCCCCGGCGAGGCTCTGACCGAGGCCCAGAAGTACGGAACCCTGGAGCTGGCCAAGATCGAGAACATGCGCACCCAGGCCGACGATCTGGCCGCCGGACGGCACGTCCAGAGCACCGACGATCTGGACGCCGTGGAGGCTGAGCTGGAGGGCGGACATGAGGAGGCGCGCAAAGTGGCCGCTCCCGAAAAGAAGTACGGCGTGGTCACGGTCTGCGCCGGCGAGGGGCTTGCCGCTGTGTTCCACGACCTGGGGGTCGACGGGATCATCTCCGGCGGTCAGACCATGAACCCCTCTACCGAGGACATCATGCGTGAGATTGACAAGACCCCCGCCGAGATCGTCTTTGTGCTGCCCAACAACAAGAACATCATCATGGCGGCTGAGCAGTGCGTTCCCCTGGCCGAGGGTAAAAAGGTGGTGGTCCTGCCCAGCAAGACCGTGCCTCAGGGCATTTCCGCCCTGCTGGTGATGGACCCCGAGGCCGGCGAGGAGGAGAACATTGCCGCCATGACCGAGGCTCTGGGCCGGGTATCCACCAGCGAGATCACCTATGCCGCCCGGGATTCGGACTTTGATGGCTTTGCCATCAAGCAGGGCGATTACCTGGCCCTGGTGGAGCACCAGCTCTTCGGCACCGACCAGGATTTATCCGCCCTGCTGGAGCGGCTGGCCCGGTCCGACGCCTCCCAGCAGGCCGAGTTCATCAGCATCTTCTACGGCGTGGATGTGTCGGAGGAGGACGCCCAGAAGGCCCTGGGCCTCTTCCAGGCTGCCTGCCCCAATGCCGAGATCACCCTGCTCTCCGGCGGTCAGCCCGTCTATTACTACATGATCTCCGCCGAGTGATCTTTTCTTTAAAAATTCCGTTCCGTGGTCACGGAACGGAATTTTTTTGCATAAAAAAGCCGCCCGGCGGAACGCCGGGCGGCCAAAACACGATTTGCTTACAGCACCTTGGAGAGGAAATCGATGGTGCGCTGTTCCTTGGGGTTTGCAAAAAAGGCGTGGGGCTCGTTCTGCTCCAGGATGTGGCCGCCGTCCATGAAGAGGACGCGGGTGCCCACCTCCCGGGCAAAACCCATCTCGTGGGTGACCACCGCCATGGTCATCCCCTCCTCCGCCAGCTCCTTCATGACCTGGAGCACCTCGCCCACCATCTCGGGGTCCAGGGCGGAGGTAGGCTCGTCGAAGAGCATGACCTTGGGCTTCATGGCCAGGGCGCGGACGATGGCGATACGCTGCTTCTGGCCGCCGGAGAGCTGCGCGGGATAGGCGTCAGCCTTGTCCAGCAGGTCCACCCGCTTGAGCAGACGGATGGCCTCCTCGTCGGCCTCGGCCTGTTTCATCAGGCCGGTGCGCACCGGGGCCAGAGTGATGTTCTTCCGAATGGTCATATTGGGGAAAAGGTTGAAGTGCTGGAACACCATGCCCATCTGGCGGCGCACCGCGTCGATGTCCACCTTGGGATCGGTGATCTCGGTACCGTTAAAGGTGATCGTACCGGACGTGGGGGTCTCCAGCAGGTTGAGGCAGCGCAGGAAGGTGGACTTGCCGGAGCCGGAAGGCCCGATGATGACCACCTTTTCGCCCGGTGCAATATGCTCCGAAATGTCATCCAGCACCAGATGGTCGCCGAAGGACTTGGAGAGGTGTTTAACGTCGATCACTTTGACGCAGCCTCCTTTCCAGCTTGCCCTGGAGCCAGGTGAGCAGGATCACAAAGACCAGATAGATCACAGCAGCTCCAAGATAGGGGAACATAACCTCATAGGTCTTGGTGCCCACAGCCTGGGCGTAATAGAGCAGCTCCGCCGAGCCGATGGCGGAGACCAGGGAGGTATCCTTGAAGAGGGTGATGAACTCGTTGCCCAGGGCGGGTAGAATGTTCTTGAAGGCCTGGGGAATGATGATAAAGCGCATGGTGTCCAGATAGTTCAGGCCCAGGGAGCGGCCCGCCTCGTTCTGGCCCGCGTCCACGCTCATCAGTCCGCCCCGGACGATCTCCGCCACATAGGCGCCCGAGTTGATGCCCAGGCCGATAACGCCCACCAGGAAGCGGTTTCGGCTGGACTTGAAGATCACGAAGCCCCAGATCAGCAGCTGCACCAGCATGGGGGTGCCCCGGATCACGGTGGTATACACCTGGCACAGGGCGTTCACCAGACCCAGGACCGGGTTGCGTCTGCCTACCCGCTGCTGATCGTGGGAGGTGCGGACCACCGCCACCAGCACACCCAGAATAACGCCGAAGATCAGGGCGATGACCGTCAGTTCCAGAGTGGTCACGACGCCCTGGAGGTAGAGCTTCCAGCGGTCGCCATAGATGAAAGCGGTGTAGAACTTCACGAATGTATTTTCCCAGAAGCTCAGATCGGTGCTGCCCACCAGTTGTTCGTAGAGCGCCGCCATATGCTTCCTCCTCTCTTACCGGAAAAAAAGGCGGCCGCTGGGGCCGCCCCTTTTCCTGTTTTTATTATTCGGCGGTAATGTACTTGTCGATGATGGACTGCACCGTACCGTCATCGATAAGGGTCTTCAGCGCGCCGTTGACGGCATCCAGCAGCTCAGTGTTGCCCTTGGCCATGCCGATAGCATACTCTTCGGTGACATACTCGGTGTCCAGGATGGTCAGGCCGGGGTTGGCCTTCACAAACTCCTGGGCGGGAGCGCTGTCGATGACCACACAGTCCACCTGGCCGCCCAGCAGGGCCTGCACGGCGGTGGCGCCGTTGTCATAGGCGGTGACATGGTCCTCACCGTAGTCGTCGGAACAGTAGATGTAGCCGGTGGTACCCCGCTGGGTGCCGATCATCTTCTCGCCCAGATTGTCCACGGTCACGTCGCTGCCCTCGGGCACAATGATGACCTGAACGGCGGTGGTGTAGGTATCGGAAAACTCCATGACCTGCTTGCGCTCGTCAGTAACGGAAACACCGGCCATGACGATGTCGCTCTGGCCGTTCTGAGCGGCCAGGAGGGCGGCGTCAAAGTCCATGTCATCCACTACCAGCTCCAGGCCCAGCTTCTCGGCGATGGCGCCGGCCACCTCTACGTCGATGCCCTCAAAAGAGCCGTCGTCCGCCACCATCTCATAGGGAGGGAAGGCGGCGTTGGTGGACATATGCAGCTTACCGGCCTCCACCGTGGAAACCGCGGAGCCAGCGGGAGCGCTGGCGGCAGGGGAGCTGGGCTGAGCGGCGGTACCGCTGCCGCAGCCGGCCAGCAGCGTCAGGGACAGGGCAGCGGCCATGCCCAGAGCAAAGATCTTTTTCATATTCATCGTCTCCTAATCGATTCTTCCGCGGGCGGTCTTTCCTGTTCCGCCCGTTGTCTGGCTGAGGTATGGTTTGATTATACACCATATTCATAAAAATGCAAGCCTTTTCTGCATATTTATGAATATGACCAACCCAGAGCAGAAATGGTTCCATGACTTGTGCATCGTGCCCATATTCCTCAATTCCTCCACTTCAGCGGCGCAAATCGTGAAAAAAGAGGCAGAGCAAATGCTCTGCCTCTTTTCCCTTATGCAGTACGTGGCTTAGCCGCGGGTGGTGTACATGAAGAAGTAGAAACCCAAGGGGGTATAATAAGCGCCGTTGATCTCGCTGTCCATCATAAACTTCTCAGTGTAGAAGTAGATGGGACCCAGGGCCCAGTCCTGACCGATGATGATATCCTCGGCCTCATGCATGGCGGCCATACGCTCGGCGGGATCGGAGGTGGACATGGCCTTCTTGATGGCGGCATCGTAGTTGGCATTGACATACTGGGCGTCGTTGTTGCCGCCGCCGGTCAGCCACATATCCAGGAAGGACATGGGATCGTTGTAGTCAGCGATCCAGCCGTTGCGGGCGATCTGGTAGTCGCCGTCCTTACGGGTCTGCAGGAACACGGACCAGTCCTGGTTCTCCAGCTTGACCTCAACGCCCAGGCCGTTCTTCCACTGAGACTGCAGGGCCTCGCCCACGGCCTTGTGGTTGTCGGAGGTGTTGTAGAGGTAGGTCACCACGGGGAAGGTGGAGCGGTCCTCATAGCCGGCCTCGTCCAGCAGGCGGTTGGCCTCCTTCAGGTTGGCCTGGTAGGTGGCGTCGTCCACGGGAGCGTTCCAGTAGTCGCCGCCCACGGTGCGGAAGTCGTCGCCGGTGGCGCCCTCGACGTCATACACGCCGGCGGGCACAAAGCCGGTGGCGGGGACCTGACCGGTCTGGGTCACCTTCTCCACGATGTACTTGGAGTCGATGGCCAGGGTGAAGGCCTTGCGGACACGCCAGTCGTCGAAGGGAGCCTTCTGGGTCTGGTAGCAGACATAGTAGGTGCCGATGTAGTCCACGATCTCCATCTTGCCGTCGGCAAGCAGAGTGGGGATCTCGTCCACGGGCATGTCGTTGATGAACTGCAGCTCGCCGGAGTTATAGGCGGCCAGCATGGCGTTCTGGTCGTCCATCAGCTTGAAGGTGATGGTGTCGGGACCCAGCTTGTCATAGTCATAGTACTCGGGGTTCTTCTCCATGACGATCTGGGAGTTGTGCTTCCACTCCACCATCTTGTAGGCGCCGTTGCCGATGTAGGTGGCGGGATCGAAGGTCCACTCGTCGCCGGCGGCAGCGATCATATCCTCACGGATGGGCAGCAGGGCGGGGAAAGCGGTGACCTCCAGGAAATAGGGGCAGTCGTAGGACAGGGTGACCTCCAGGGTCTTGTCGTCCACGGCCTTGACAGCCAGGGTGTCGGGTTCGGCGTTGCCGTCGTGAATGTCCTGATAGCCCGCGATCATGCCGGCCATGTTCTCATAGTCAGAGGCGGTCTTGGGGTCAACCAGGCGCTTCCAGGCATACTCAAAGTCGCCGGCGGTGACGTCCTTGCCGTCGGACCACTTGATGTCGCTGCGCAGCTTGAAGGTGTAGGTGACGGTGCCATCGCCGTTGTCCGTCTTCTCATAGGACTCGGCCTGGCCATTGACCAGCTCGGCGGCGTTGACGTTGCCGGCCACGTTGGTACCGGTGTCGCCCCACTTCATCAGGCCCTCGAACATGTGCTGGACCATGATGGCGCCGTCAACGGAGCTGTTCAGGGTGGGGTCGATGGTCTGAGGCTCGGACGCGATGCACAGGGAGAGGTTGAACCCTTCGCTGGCAGCGGGGGTGCTGGCCTCGGGCGCGCTGCTGCCCTGGGGCGCGGAAGGCTGGGACGCATTGGTGTTGCCGCAGCCGGCGAGCAGGGTCGCCATCATGGCGCCAGCCAGAGCCAGAGCCAGAAGCTTGCTCTTCTTCATTTGCTGTACCTCCAATAAAATTCTTTGTATCTCCACGCTGGTCTCAGCGCGATACACAGGACGCTCAGCTGTCCTGCAGTGCAGGACAGCCAGGAGCCCCATGGGGCTCCTGAAGCTGAAGTATAGTTGATTATATCATGTGACGGCAATACTGTAAAGTAATTGTTTCAAAATTGTTAACTGAAATCAGAGAACAATTTATTGGAAAAACCGGAATATTGCCCGCCTTTTTCTTTCTTTTTTGCACTGCTGTGCTAAATCATCCGAGCTTGTCCACCAGATGGCAGGCCACCCAGTGGCCGGTCTCCACCTCGCGGAACTCGGGTGCGCACCGGCTGCACTGCTCCGTGGCATACGGACAGCGGGTGTGGAACCGGCAGCCGGAGGGCGGATTCATGGGCGAAGGGATATCGCCCTGGAGCACGATGCGCTTCCGGCCGCGGCTGATCTCGGGGTCAGGCACGGGCACGGCGGAGAGCAGGGTCTGGGTGTAGGGGTGGAGGGGGTGCCGGTTGAGCTCATAGCTCTCGGCCAGCTCCACCAGGCTGCCCAGATACATGACGCCGATGCGGTTGGAAATGTGGCGCACCACGCTCAGGTCATGGGCGATAAACAGGTACGTCAGGCCCATATCGCTCTGCATGTCCTCCAGCATGTTGACCACCTGGGACTGGATGGACACGTCCAGGGCGGAGATGGGCTCGTCGCACACGATGAACTCGGGCTTGACCGCCAGGGCACGGGCAATGCCCACGCGCTGCTGCTGGCCGCCGGAGAACTCGTGTGGATAGCGGTTGGCGTGCTCGGTGTTGAGTCCCACCATGCTCAGCAGTTCCTTGATGCGCTCGGTGCGCTCGGCCTTGCTGGAGTAAAGCTTGTGGATGTCCAGCGCCTCGCCGATGATCTCGCCCACCGTCATGCGGGGGTCCAGGCTGGCGGAGGGGTCCTGAAAGATGATCTGCATCTTCCGGCGGTAGGGCAGCATATTCACCGCCCGGGGCTTGGGCACGCTGACATGGACCATCTCCTCCTTCTCCACGGTGGAACCGTCCTTCTCCTTGACCTCAACGGTCTTGCGCTGCCAGGGGTCCTCCCCCTCGAAGATGGTTTCGCCCCCGTAGATAATCTTACCGGAGGTGGGCTCATGGAGCCGGAGGATGGTGCGGCCCAGGGTGGTCTTGCCGCAGCCGGACTCGCCCACCAGGCCCAGGGTCTCGCCCTTTTCGATATAGAGGGACACGTTCTCCACGGCCTGGACGCCGGGTCCCTTGGTCCCCTTGACGTGGAAGTACTTCTTCAGGTTCTGTACTTCCAGCAGGATCTCCTTCTCAGCCATTGTTCGCTCCCTCCTCTCCCTTGTTCTTCAGCTGCTCCTGTACCCGCAGCCAGCAGGCGGAGCGATGGCCCTCGCCCAGCTCCACATAGGGCGGCATTTTCTGGAGGCAGATCTTCATGCAGTTCTCGCACCGGGGCGCGAAAGGACATCCCTCCGGCGGGTTGAGCATATCCACAGGCGTACCCTCGATGGGGATCAGGCGCTCGTGGCTCTCGGCGTCCACCCGGGGCATGGAACGCAGCAGGCCCAGGGTATAGGGGTGCGCGGGATGGTAGAAAATATCGTCCACCTTGCCCTGCTCCACCATCTTGCCGGCGTACATGACGCTGACTTTGTCGCAGATCTCGGCCACCACGCCCAGGTTGTGGGTAATGAAGATGATGCCCATGTGGGTCTTTTTCTGCAGGTCTTTCATCAGCTCCAGGATCTGGGCCTGAATGGTCACGTCCAGGGCGGTGGTAGGCTCGTCGGCAATGAGCAGCTGGGGATGGCAGATGAGACCCATGGCGATCATCACGCGCTGGCGCATGCCGCCGGAGAACTCATGGGGATACTGCTTCATCCGCTTCTGCACGTTGTTGATGCCCACCAGCTCCAGCATCTCCATGGCCCGCTTTGCGGCCTGTTCCTTGGTGATCTTCTTGTCGTGGGCCCGCAGGGCCTCGATAAGCTGGTTGCCGATGGTGTAGACCGGGTTGAGGCAGGTCATGGGGTTCTGGAAGATCATGGAGACCTTGTTGCCGCGGAAGGCGGTCATCTCCTCCTTGGAGAAGGCCAGCACATCCTGGCCCTCGAAGGTGATGGAGCCGCCGATGACCTTGCCGGGAGACTGGAGCAGGCCGATGATGGAGTATGCCTCCACGCTCTTGCCCGAGCCGGACTCGCCCACGATGCCCATGACCTCGCCGTAGTTCAGGTCATAGCTGATGCCGCCCACGGCCTTGACCTCACCGGCGGGGGTGAAGAAGGAGACATGGAGGTCCTTGACTTCCAGGAGCTTGCCGCTCCGCTTCTCCGGCTCATTGTTCACAATGTTCTCATTATTTGCCATGATATCGTCTCCTCCTTTCTTACTTTTTCAGGCGGGGATCCAGCGCGTCGCGCAGGCCGTCGCCAAACAGGTTGAAGGACAGGATCATTACGCTGAGGATGATGGCGGGGAAGAACAGGCGGTACGGATAGGTATACAGGCCGCCCAGCGCGTCGGAGGCCATGGAGCCAAGGCTGGCCAGGGGGGCGGAGACGCCCACGCCCAGGAAGGACAGGAAGGACTCCAGGAAGATGGCCGAGGGGATCTGCAGGCAGGTGGTGACCACGATCTGGCCCATGCAGTTGGGCAGCAGGTGACGCTTGATGATCCGTCCGCCGGAAGCGCCCAGGGCACGGGCGGCGGTGACATACTCCTGCTCCTTGAGCTGGATGATCTGGCCGCGGATGATGCGGCTCATGGTGACCCAGTACAGCAGGCCGAAGGCGATGAACATGCCGATCAGGTTGGAGCCCAGCAGGTTGACCAGTTCGGCCAGCACATTGCCGCGGTTGGCGTTGACGAAACCCTTGAGAGTCTCATTCATGACCATGGAGATGAGCAGGATGACCAGCACTTCGGGGATGGAATAGATGACCTCCACGATACGCTGCATCACCGCGTCCACCTTGCCGCCGCAGTAGCCGGAGATGGAGCCGTACACGGCGCCGATGACCAGCACCAGCAGCGCGGCGAACACGCCCACGATCATGGACACCCGGGTGCCCACCATGGTGCGCACCATCAGGTCACGGCCGTTGCGGTCGGTGCCGAAAAGATGGGGAAAGACCTTCTCGCCGTTGGCCATACGCTCCAGCTCCTTGTTGGAGTAGCCGCCCAGCTTGGCCTTGATGCCCAGCTTCTTGATCATATAGGCGTTGAGCTCGTCACCGGAGAGGACGTTGCCCTCCTCATCGGTGATCTGGCCGGAGGCCTTGGCCTTGGCGCGGATCTTGGCCTCTTCAATGGGGGTGAGCTTCTTGCCGGCCTTTTCGGCCTCGGCCCGGGCCTGCTCCACCGCCTCATCCGGATCCAGGGTCTGGGTGGCCTCGGCCAGGCGGGCCTGATCCTCCAGCGAATAGTGCCAGGGATGCAGGTTCTCGGCGCCGGCGTTGAACTCGTCATAGCTGTAGGGCACGATGACGGGACCCACGAAGGCGAACAGGAAAATAAGGATCAGCACCGCGGCGGCCACCATGGCCACCGTGTTTTTGCGCAGGCGGCGCCAGGCGTCGGCCCAGTAGGAGATGCTCTTGCGCTCGGCAATGAAGTTGGCCTTTTCCTCCCTGCCGGCGGGGGCAAAGTCAGCGTCGCCCAGTCCCATGATATATTCGTCGTTGATCTGGAGCGAGCCCATATGCTTGTACTTGTCTGCCATGATCCTTACTTGCCTCCCTTCGCCAGGTTGATGCGGGGATCCACCAGCTTATACAGCAGGTCCACCACCAGGTTCATCAGAACGATGAAGGTGGCCAGGAAGATGGTGGTGCCCATAATCACCGGATAGTCCCGGTTGGGGATGGCCTGGACAAAGTAGCGGCCCAGGCCGGGGATGTTGAACACCTTCTCCACCACGAAGCCGCCGGACAGGGTGAAGGCCACCTGGGGGCCCAGATAAGTGATGACCGGGATCAGGGCGTTGCGCAGAGCATGCTTGAAGATGATCTTATTGGTCTTGAGGCCCTTGGCCCGGGCCGTCTTGATGTACTCCTGGTTGATGGCGTCCAGCATGGCCGCCCGGCTCTGTCGGGAGATATAACACATGGGATAAAAGCCCAGGGAGAAGCAGGGCAGCACATAACTCTGCCACGACCCGTCGAACATGGTGGGGAACACCTGGGCCAGGCCGCCGCACAGGGTAAAGAGCAGCAGCGTGGCCGTCACGAAGGAGGGCATGGAGATACCCACCGTGCAGACGATACGCAGGGCGCTGTCCACCGGCTTGCCACGGTTATAGGCCGCGATACACCCCAATGGGACGCCCACAGCCACCGCCCAGAGCAGGGCAATGATACCGATCTTGGCCGAGACCGGGAACATCTCCTTAATGATATTGATGACGGGATAGTTCTTCTGCATCTTGATGGAGGTGCCCATGTCCAGATGCAGAAGGTTCTTCAGGTATATGCCCAGCTGGATATGGAGGGGCTTGTCCAGTCCATGCTTGGCGTTGAGGGCCGCGATGACCTCCGGAGAGGGAGACTTGTCGCTGAGCCAGGGGTTGCCGGGGATCGCATGCATCAGGAAAAAGGTGATGCACGCCACCAGAAGGATGGTCAGCAGCGCCATCAGGACGCGCTTTACCACATATTTCGCCATGATCTCACTTCCTATGACTTTCTTTTTGGGCCATTCACATACTTACCCCCGGCAAATAAGGGACGACGCACCGCCCGGCGGCCGCGCCGGCGGCCTTTTCGGACACCATAAAGCCGTATCGACCCCTGTCTACCGAGGGTATATTAATGGTTTGTATATTTTACCGTAAATAATGTCCGCAGTCAAGAGACATTTTGTGGATTATTCGTTCTTTCCTGCGCTACCGTTTTATTGCATTAGCTCGCTAATATATTGCAATTCAGGTCCATTTTGAAGAATTGCACTGTGTTTTTCAACCATTTCGTCGGGATAATAGGACTCTTTTGCCTTCCGCAGACCGGGGACACCCATATCGTCTTCCCGATTCAGACAGCAAATTTCAGGGTACTTCTCCCGGACCCGCCGGGCAAACTCCCGGTTGATGAGGGGATAGGCCCCCCGCAGCTCATTGTAGGCTTTCTCAAAATGCACATCGTAAATCGTGGAATTCAGCCGGTCGCCCATGGTGAAGGCCACTACCTCGCCGCAGATGCGGATCAGTCCGCCCTCCAGTCCCAGCGCCTCAAAGTGCTCCATCGCCTCCCGCAGGGCTATGCCCTCATTGCCCAGATCCGCTTCCTCCTGCCTGCCCTCCCGCTCCCGGCTGCGGCGGTACCACTCCCGGTCCATCTCCAGGCACTCGGGCAGCAGCGCGGGGGTCAGCTCCTCATAGCGCCAGTCCGGGAATTCCCGTTCCAGAGCGCTGATGTGGTTTCGCTTATTGTGCATCTTCTTGCCCGGCAGGTCGGCCAGCCGGTGGATGTCGTAGAGATAATCGTACCCGTCCCGGTCAGGCTGAAAGGCGAAGCGGCCCGGGAAGAGCCCCTCCAGCTCGTCCATCTGCCGTGGCGTCAGGCACACCAGGCGCAATGTCTCCCCCCGTGCCCCGGCGTCCCGGGCCAGTTCCCGGATCACCGGCCGCACATCCCCGGCTCCGGCGGGATAGAGGCAGCTGCACCCCAGGGCGCCGCACAGATGGACCGCCAGGAAGCCCTCCACCCGGGCGATCCGGTAATGGAAGGCCTTCCGCCAGGTATACAGATTGGTGAAATTATATTCACATCCCTTATAATCCGCCTGTGCCAGCAGTCCGTCCACCCACGGCTTGTCCGCCAGCGTCGGTTCACGAAAATCGATCATCGGTCCATCCTTCTCCTTTGGGTCGCACTCTTTTCGCGATTTTCCCGGTGATATCCTACCACGCCCGTCTGAAAATAGCAAGTGGAAGGAGTCCCCACACTCACGGCGCGGGGACTCCTCTCCCTGTCAGCTCCCCAGCAGCACCGGCTGGAGCTGTTCTCCCCGGCGGGCCGCCTCGATGGCCGCCGGCACCCGGCTGAAATCGGCCATCAGCGAGGTAGGTTTGCGTTCCGGATCGTCCTGCCGGAAGGGCACGAAGTAGACGTTTTTCTTTTCCAGCAGCGTCCCGATGTGCCTGGCGGAGGCCGCCAGACCGTCGTTGGTGGACAGCGCCACCACCACGGGCCGCCCGTTGCGCAGGTGGGCCTTGGCCGCCATGGTCACTGAGGAGTCGGTGATGCCCGAGGCCAGCTTGGCCAGTGTATTTCCGGTGCAGGGGCAGATCACCAGCACATCCAGCAGTTTCTGGGGGCCGATGGGCTCAGCCTTGACAATGGAATCGATGACCCGGCGGTCGCAGATGCGCTCCATCTCCCGCATAAAGTCATGGGCGTTGCCAAAGCGGGTATCGGTGGCGGCGCTCCGCTCCGAGACGATGGGGATCACGTGCTCATATCTTCGTGCCACCTCTTCCAGGGCCTCCATGGCCCGGCTGTAAGTACAAAAAGAGCCGCAGAAGGCAAAGCCGATATTACATGCTTCCATACTCACACTCCCAATTCATTGAGGATATTATAGATGGCGGTGCGGATGGCACGGCCTGCGGTCACCGGCGCGGTCTTTCCCGGCAGGGAGAGGGCCCAGATGGCACGCACCCCCAGGCGGCGCGCCGCCTCAAAGTCCACCCCGGCGGATGTGGGGATCGGATACGGGGTGCGTCAGGTCTGCCTCCTTCCGGAGGACTGACAGCGCATAAAAAGCAGGCCGTCAGACAGTTTCCTGTCCCTCCGGCCTGCAAAAGCGGAACTCCAATTCGACGGTCTGATCGGCGTGGATGAGGACACGGGCCAGCAGGGAGGTTACAGCCGCCCGGTCCAGGGTGTCAAAGGTCAGGAACTGATGGATCTGCTCTGCAAAGTCCCTGTGTGTACTCTCCTGCTCCATGTGCTGCCGTGCCTCTTCCAATATCCCCTCCCATCCTGCACGCTCCTCCCGGTTCCGTGCCAGCAGTGTCCGGAACTCCCCCTCCAGCAGCACTCCGGCTTCCCTGTCCTGATAGAGCTGCTCCAGGACTGCGTTCAGCCGTTCCAGCTTCTGCCGGGCAGCCCGCTGCCGCCGCTCCGCACCATCCGCGGCGTCCTCATTTTGGAGCGCCTTTTGGATTTCCCTTTCATCCAACTGCCCGGCCAACGCCCTGAGTTCCCTTTGGATCGCTCCGATCACGGCGTCCTCCCGGATGCGGTGGGCGGTACACAGGTGGAGCCTTCCTCCCTTCCGGTAGCCTTGGCAGACCATGCAGGTCCTCGTTTCGCTCTCCCTGACGTAGGTCATGGGAGAGCCGCAGTCGGCGCAAAAGGCCAGCCCGGTCAGCAGGTGACCGCCCCGGCCGCTGTGCGTATAGCTCCGTACGGCCAGCATCTCCCGGACCCGGTCAAAGGTATCCTGGGAGACCAGCGGCTCGTGGGTATTGGGGATGATGATCCATGCTTCCTCGGGGAGCGTGACCCGCCGCGAGAGCTTGTAGTTGACCTTTTCCCGCCGGTTCTGGGTCAGATGTCCCGCGTATGTGGGGTTGGTCAGGATGCGCCGCACCATGGTATCGCTCCATACGCCGGGAAAGCGGCTGCCTGTGATACCGCCGCCCTTACGCTGGGAAGGCGTGGGTACGCCCTGCTCGGTCAGCGCCTTTGCCACCCCCATGACGGAGCCACCGGCCAGATACATCCGAAAGATCCGGCGGACCACCTCAGCCCCCTCCAGCTCCACGATCAGGTGCCCTTTCTCCTCCGGGTCCTTCCGGTAGCCCAGGGGCGGCGAGGCGCCGATGAATTTCCCCTCCCGCTTCCGTGTCGTCAGGGCGGCGCGGACCTTTCTGGAGATATCCGCCGTGTAGAAATCATTGGCCGCCGTGAGGAAGGGAAAAAGCGCCCCGGCCGCGCCCGGTTCCGCAGTGTCAAACCCTTCAGCCACAGAGATATAGCGCACCTGGTGCTGCGGAAAATAGATCTGGTAATAATAGGCTGTCCCGATCTGGTCACGGCCCAGCCGGGACAGGTCCTTGGTAATGACGGTATCGATCTTTCCTGCGGCAATGTCATCCAGCAGTCTGCGGAAGCCCGGGCGGTCGAAATTGGTCCCGGAGTAGCCGTCGTCCGAATAGATCTCAGCTGCCTGCCAGCCGCGTCTGTGTACGTATTGCATCAGGCCGCTTCGTTGGTTTTCGATGCTCATGGACTCACCTGCCCGCTCGTCATCCCTTGACAGGCGGAGGTAGAGGCCTATTTTCTGCCCGTCCATTCTTTTTCGTCCTCTCTCTTCCGCCCGCGCAGCAGACGGATCAGCTGCTCCTGCAGCGTGGGCCCCTGGGCAGGGAAACCACAAATGACCTTCATAAAACAGAAACCTCCTTCATTGCCGCCTTCGCGTGCTTTTCAGGGTTATCATATGCGGCAGCACAAGGAGACCATTCCGCTTGTGTGCTGCGCTTAGGTGTGCTGCTGTTTTTATGGATCTCCCGAATTGTCCGGCCGTTCGATCAGGGGACGGGAAGGATGGCCGCCGTAATATGGTCAAAATGAAGGCCGTTTCCTTCTTTGATTCTTGTTTGAAATAAATTGCGCATAGTGTTATGGTATGATATAATTGTGTTATAAATTAAAATTTTGTAACCACTTGTCCGGTCATTTTTGAGAAAGAAGGGATTTTTCCATGATCCGGTGGTCTCTCACGGCGGAATTCCTCTCTTTTATCACCATTGTGATCCTGTTTCTCTACTACAATGAGCGCGGTCGCTTCCCCACGCACCGCCGCAGCCTTTATCTTCTCTGTCTCTGCGCCTCCGGCGGCTCCATCCTGCTCAACGCTCTGTGCGTCTATGCCATCGCAGTCCCGGACCTGCTCCCGCTGTGGCTGAGCTGGCTCCTCAACAGCCTGTATTTTCTGCTGTGCGTCTCCGTATGCTCCCTGATCGCCGGCTTTCTCTTTGCATTGCTGCTGGAGCATGTATATGACAAGCGCTGCCTGCACCGGGCGCTGGCTGCCATCATCGCCCTCACCGCCGGGTTTGCCCTGCTCACTCTCTGGAACCTGCGCAGCGGCGTTCTCTTTTTCTTTGACGAGGCCGGCGGCTACCACCGGGGGCCCCTCAACGCCATGGGCTACTGCATTCTGGGCGTGGAGCTGGTCATGCTGGTGCTCTGCTATCTGCGCAACCGGTCCAGCGTCTCCCGCCCCATGGTCCGCGTGATGCACGTACTGCCCCCTCTTTTGGTGCTTATGACCGTGTTCCAGCGGCTCTATCCCGGACTGCTGCTCAACGGCACTCTGCTGGCCCAGGCCAACCTGATCGTATTCATCAGTTTCCACACCCGCAGCGTAGAGCTGGACAGTTTGACCGGCATCCGGAACCGGGCGTCTTTTTTTCGCGAGCTCACACTGCGTTCCGGCGGCCGCCAGCCCCTCCAGCTCATTCTGATCTCGCTGGCCCAGTTTGCCCAGGTCAACCAGAAATACGGCTATCCTGCCGGAGACGCACTGCTCTATGAGACGGCCCGGTATCTGGATGGCGTCTTTCCCTCCTTTACCGCCTTCCGGTTCAACAATGTGGAGTTCGTCCTGCTCGGCCCCGCTCAGGATGAACGTGAGGCCTGCCGGCGGCTGGATATCCTGGAGCGGCGGTTCCGGGAGCCCTGGCAGCTGGGCGGACTGTCTCTTACCCTTTCCGTGAATCTGGCCGACGTCGTATACACCGGCGGCAGCCGGCAGACCCCCGCCCAGCTCATCGACTTTCTGGAATACGCCGCCCGTCTGGCCCGGCAGGAAAACCGTCCTCTCGTCCGTTTTGACCCCGATGTGGAAGCCCGGTTCCGGCGGCGGCAGCACCTGGTGGACCTGATGCGGAGCTCCATCCGGCAGCGCCGGTTCCAGATCTGGTATCAGCCGGTCTATTGCCTCCACGGCCGCCACTTCTGCTCGGCCGAAGCCCTTCTTCGCCTGACCGACTATGACGGCGCCCCCATCTCCCCCGGCGAGTTCATTCCCCTGGCGGAGGAGACCGGCCTGATCGACGAGCTGAGCTGGATCGTTCTGGAGGAGGTCTGCCGCTTCCTGGGTGCCGGGCGGGCAGGTCCCCTTCAGTACGTTTCCATCAATCTCTCCCCCCGCCAGTTCCGGGATCCCGGCCTGATTCACCGGGTCCGCGCCGCGCTGGACCGTTTTCAGGTCCCGCCCGGCCGGCTGAAGATTGAGATCACGGAGCAGGTGTTTCTGGAGGATACCAAACGGGCGGAGGCCATCGTCTCCTCCCTGACCGATTACGGCGTCCGGTTCTTTATGGATGATTTCGGCACCGGGTACTCCAACCTCTCCTGTGTGCTGGGTCTTCCCTTTGAGTACATCAAGCTGGACCGCAGCCTGATCGCGCCCCTGCCAGACGATCCCCAGGCCGGCCTTATGGTACGCACCCTTATCCAGCTCTTTCACGGTCTGGGGAAACGGCTCATCGCTGAGGGCGTGGAGACCGCCTCTCAGGCCGAGCTGCTCTGCCGCTGCGGTGCCGACAGCATCCAGGGCTTTTACTACGCCCACCCCATGCCGGAGGGCGACTTTATCCGCTTCCTTTCCGCCGCGCCTCCCTCCGCCGCGGAGCAGTCCTGACAAAAAAGCGCCCCCGGTCCAAACCGACCGGGGGCGCCTGCGTGTTCCCGCTTATTTGCCCAGATAGGCTTTTTTGACCGCCTCGTTGGCCATCAGCTCGCGGCCGGGGCCGGACAGGGTGATCCGCCCCGTCTCCATCACATAGCCCAGGTCGGCGGTGTGGAGGGCCATGTTGGCGTTCTGCTCGATGAGCAGGATGGTCACGCCCTGTTTGTTGATCTCCCGGATGATCTCAAAGATCCCCTTGACCACCAGCGGCGCCAGGCCCAGGGACGGTTCATCCATCATCATGATCTTGGGCCGGGACATGAGGGCGCGGCCCACGGCCAGCATCTGCTGCTCGCCGCCGGACAGGGTGCCCGCCGCCTGCCAGGAGCGCTCCTTCAGCCGGGGGAAGAGGTCATAGACCCACCGCAGGTCCTCGTCCAGGCTGTCCTTGCGGAGATAGGCCCCGATCTTCAGGTTCTCCAATACCGTCAGGTCGGGGAAGACCCGCCGTCCCTCGGGCACCAGGGTGATGCCCTTGGACACGATGCGGTCGGGAGACAGGCCGGTGATGTCCTCCGCCTGGAGGTGGATCCGGCCGCTGGTCGGCTTCACCAGTCCGGCAATGGTGCGCAGAGTGGTGGACTTTCCGGCGCCGTTGGCGCCGATGAGCGTCACGATCTGGCGCTCGGGCACCTCAAAGGTGATCCCCTTGACGGCCTCGATGCCGCCGTATCTCACTTTCAGGTCGTCAATTTTCAGCATCGTCTGCCACCCCCAGGTATGCCTCGATGACGCGGGGATCATTCTGGACCTCCGCGGGCGTGCCCTGGGCGATGAGACGGCCAAAGTCCAGGACATAGATACGGTCGGAGATCTGCATGACCAGGTCCATATGGTGCTCGATCATAAAGACGGACAGGTCATACTCGCTCCGGATCTGCTTGATGAAATCGGTGAGCTCCTGGGTCTCCTGAGGATTCATGCCGGCGGCCGGCTCGTCCAGCAGCAGGAGCTTGGGCTCGGTGGCAAGGGCGCGGGCGATCTCCAGCCGGCGCTGCAGGCCGTAGGGCAGGCTGCCCGCCACCTCGTCCTTCAGGTGGGCCAGACCCTGCTCCTCCAGCAGGGCCATGGCCTCCTCCCGCATGCGCCGCTCCTCCGCCCGGTTCAGGCGGAAGGTGGCCGACAGGAAGTTCTGCTTGGCCCGCATGTGCTTGGCAATGAGCACGTTTTCAAAGACGGTCAGGGCCGAGAAGAGCCGGATGTTCTGGAAGGTACGGGCGATGCCCCGATGGGTGATCCGGTCGGGCGTGGGGCTGAGCCTGTGGGTGTAGCGACCCTTGTTCTCCCCGGCGTAGAGCTTTTCCATCTTGCCCTGGGGGTAGTTCTCCACCATGGGCTCCCCCAGGAAGGACACCCGCCCGTTGGTGGGCTCATAGACTCCGGTGATGCAGTTGAAGGCAGTGGTCTTGCCGGCGCCGTTGGGGCCGATGAGGGCCACGATCTCCCCCTGATTGACCTCCAGGGACAGGTTGTTCACCGCCACCACGCCGCCAAACTGCATGGTTATATCCTCAACTCGAAGGACGTTCTGGCTCATCTGGCTGCCTCCTTCCTGTTTTTGCGCTGCCGGAAGAGGTCGGGCAGCTCCTTGTCGCCCATGATGCCCCGGCGGAAGAAGAGCACCACGATCATGATGACCACCGAGAAAACCACCATGCGGAAGCCGTTGCGGAGCAGGGGGACCTTAAAGCCGCTGCTCAGCACCATCTCGCTGTCCAGGAAGCGGAGCCACCACTCGGAGCAGGCGATATACAGGAACGAGGCGATGCAGGAGCCGGACACCGATCCGATGCCGCCGATGACCACGATGAGCAATATCTCATAGGTCATGGCCGAGGTGAAGGGCTTTGCCTGGACCTGGTTGGAATACATGGCCAGCAGCGCGCCGCCCACGCCTGCAAAGAAGGAGCTGACGCAGAAGGAGAGCATCTTGTGTCGGGCCAGATTGATACCCATGGCCTCGGCGGCGATCTCATCCTCCCGGATGGCCTTGAAGGCCCGGCCATAGGAGGAGTTGATAAGCAGCACGATGACGGTGATGCAGAGGATGGCCACCAGGAAGGGGACGAAGGTGGACAGGCGCAGCACCACCGCGCCGCCGGCGTTCTTGACATTGAAGCTGGTAAAGGTGGGGAAATTTTTGAGCATATTGGCGCCGTTGGTCACCGGGCCCAGGGCGTCCCACTGGAATACCGCCCGCAATATCTCGGCAAAGCCCAGGGTGGCGATGGCCAGGTAGTCGCTCTTGAGCCGGAGGACCGGCAGGCCGATGAGATAGGCAAAGCCTGCGGCCACCAGGCCGGCCAGGATGATGGCCAGCGCCACGCCCAGAATCAGGCCGATGACCTCACCGCCCGGGATGGGGGGCGCGAGCACCTCCTGCAAAGCGAACTTCACCGCCGAGCCGCCATACAGGTAATACACGCTCTCCTTGGTAGCGGAGGGCACGGTGAGAATGGCATATGTATAAGCGCCCAGGAGCATAAAGCCCGCCTGACCCAGAGAGAACAGGCCGGTAAAACCGTTGAGCAGATTGAGGGACACCGCCACCAGAGAGTAGACCGCGCCCTTTTTCAGCACGGGGAAGAGCATGGAGGTGGGCTTGAGCACATTCTCCAGCACCACGATCACGGCCAGCAGGAGGATGATGCACACCAGGGCGATCCACACACCCTTCTTGCTTTTGTTCTGTTTCATTGCGCACCCCTCCTTTAGACCTTGTCGGTGGCCTTTTCACCGAAGAGTCCGGTGGGCTTGGCCACCAGCACCACGATGAGCAGGGCGAAGGTGAACGCGTCGGAAAAGACTGTCCAGTCGGAGCCCTTGATGACCGTCTCGCAGATGCCGATGAGGAACGCCCCGATGACGGCGCCGGGGATGGAGCCGATGCCGCCGAACACCGCCGCCACGAAGGCCTTCAGGCCGGGCATGGCGCCCGACAGGGGCACGATGGACTGGTAATTGGTGAAGTAGAGCATGGAGCCCACCGCCGCCAGGAAGGAGCCGATGATAAAGGTCATGGAGATGACCGAATTGATCTTGATGCCCATGAGCTGGCTGGTCTCAAAGTCCTTGGCCACCGCCCGCATGGCCATGCCGATCTTGGTGTGGTTGATGAGCTGGGTCAGGCCGATGACAAGGGCCAGCACCAGCACGGGCGTGACCAGGGTGACCCACTTGGTAGCAGCCCCCATCACCACCACCGTGTCCGACAGGAAGGGGATGGTGGGGTACATCTGGGGCAGGCCGCCGGTGACATAGGTGGCCAGGTTCTGGAGCAGATAGCTCACGCCGATGGCCGAGATCATAACCGACATGCGGGGGGCGGAGCGCAGGGGCTTATAGGCCGCGCGCTCGATGACGAAGCCCAGGGCCACCGTGGCCGCCAGCACCAGCAGCATGGCCGCCGGCAGCGGCAGCCATGTCACGGTGTAGACCAGCAGCAGGCCGGCCACCATGAACACGTCGCCGTGGGCAAAGTTGATCAGGCGGAGGATGCCGTACACCATGGTATAGCCGATGGCGATCAGGGCGTATTGTCCGCCCACCGAGATTCCGGAGAGCAGGATGGAAATAGCAAACTCCACAGAGTTCCCTCCTTTGCGTGATTTGGGCTGTCTCGAAAAGAGCCATGGGCTCCTTTCGAGGCAGCCCATCGCTGCGTCTGACACAGTGCTTGGCGGGGGCAGCCGCCCCCGCCAAGCCAGAATGTCTTATCTTGGTTCGCCGGAGACGGGCGCTCAGCCGGCCTGCTGCTCCTTTTCCAGCATCCAGGCGCTGTTGGCGTTGTCGGCCACCTTGATGTACGCGGTATCGCGGACGGCGTCGCCCACCTCGTCAAAGGCGATGGCGCCGGACACGCCGGTGTAGGTCACGCCGGGCAGGGCGGCCTTGATGGCGGCGGGATCGGTGGAGCCGGCGGTCTTGATGGCCTCCAGTGCCACATAGTAGGCGTCATAGCCCATGGCGGTGACGGCCGCGATGGTGTCGTTGCCGCCGTTGTTGGTCTTGGCGGTGGCGTCGCTGTTGATCCAGGCCTTGATGCCCTCGTCAAACTCCGGAGAGCCGCCCTCCTGATAGAAGGTGGAGCAGTAGATCTGTACGCTGCTGCCGGCGGCGGCCTCCAGCACCATGTTGCTGTCCAGGGTATCGGAGCCCAGGATGGGGGCGGCGATATTCAGGGAGGCGGCCTGCTTCACGATCTGGGTAGAGTAGGCGATGGACACGGGGCAGAAGATAACGTCGGCGTTCTCGCTCTTGGCCTTGTTCAGGTAGGAGCTGAAGTCGGAGTTGTTGGTGGGGAAGGAGTCCTTGATGACCTTGCCGCCGCCGGCGGTGAAGGCCTGCTCAAAGTAGGAGATCAGGCCCTGGTCATACTCGTTGCCCAGCTCGCCCAGCAGATAGGCGGTCTTGGCGTCAAACTTCTCCTGGGCGAAATTGGCCAGGACGGTGCCCTGGAAGGGATCCAGGAAGCAGATACGGAAATAGTAGTCGTTGCCGGCGGTGACGTTGGGGTTGGTGCACGTCACGCCGATGGCGGCCAGTCCGGCATCGCCGAAGGTGGGGCCGGCAGCGATGGACACGCCGGAACCGTAGGAGCCCAGGACCAGGCTCACGCCCTCGTCCACCAGCTTGGAGGCGGCGGACACGGCCTTGTCGGTAGAAGAGCCGTTATCGGCATAGACCAGCTCGACCTGATAGGACTCACCGCCGATCTCCACGGTGGGAGTCTCCTTGTTGGCGTACTGCATGCCCAGCATCTCCTGCTTGCCGCCGGCGCCGGAGTCGCCGGTGGAGGGCTCGTATACGCCGATCTTCACGACCTTATCGCCGGCGGAGCTGCCGGGGGTCTGACTGTTGCCCGAGCCGCCGCAGCCGGCCAGGAGGCCCAGAGCCATAGCCCCGGCCAGGACGAGAGACAAAGCTTTGTTGCGTTTCATTTCATTTCCTCCTTGCGTGTGGGTCGCCCCACTGTATTTGCTACGCAGACAAATGTATTTGTCTCATCTATTATACGTCCTTTCTCTATGAATTGCAACAGTTTTATTTTCTTCTTTCATTTCCAGCCTTTGAAATTTCAGGGCTATTCCCGCTTTCACGTCCCAAACTTAATAAAGAGCGGCCCTTTTTCTCCCCACAGCGCCCGGGCGCAGGTCTTTTTTCCATCTGCCCGCCGGAGGCAGTTCTTTCCGGATGTCCGCTTCCCGCGCACATCCATGCTCCGGCGGTATTTGCAGTCCGGCCTGCCGGGCGCTGCAAGTTCTCCCGCTCCGCCCTTCAGGGCATCACGGTGACGGTCTGGGTACAGGAAAAGGTCTCTCCCGGCTCCAGCAGGCGGACAGCGGGACGGTGGAACAGGTCGTGGTCTCCGCCGGCGGCGTCAGGCAGGCCGTGCCAGGGCTCGATGCAGACAAAGCGCATGGGGCCCGGTTTGGACCAGAGCAGCACATAGGGGAAGCCCTCCATCCCCAGGCGGAGCGCGGGGCCCGGCTCCTTTGTGCCCAGCTCGATCCACCGGGTGCGCAGCCCCCTCAGGCAGATGGAGTCCTGCTCGAAGAGCCGGTCGTCCAGCGCCACCCGGTCCTGCCCGGTGAACCGGGGGCGGGTGCCGGTGACGAATCCCTCCGGCGTCAGTACCTCCTCCGGCTCCTCCGGCCCCTCGAACCGCAGCTCGTGGCCGAGGGTGTCCAGTCCCTCTGTCAGGGGCAGGGCAAAGGCATAATGGAACCCGGCCTGGAAGGGCATGGTCCGTCCGTCCAGATTGGCCACCCGGTAGGTGGAGCGCAGGGTGCGCCCCTCCACCTCGTAGACCGTCTCAAACCGGAATTTCCACGGATAGCGCGCCAGCGTCTCCTCCGACCAGTCCAGCCGGAACACCAGTCTTTTCTCATCCCGCTCGATCAGGGTATGCTCATACTCCCGGGCAAAGCCATGGGGGCCGTTCTCATACCGCCGTCCGTCCTGTTCAAAGTACCCGTCCTTCAGCCGGCCGCACCAGGGAAAGCAGGCGGGGGCACGGCGGCCCCACACCGCCTTGTCGCCGCTCCACATCCATTCCCGGCCGCCGCACCGCAGGGACTGGAGCTCTGCTCCCATTCCCCGCACCGTGATCTCCAGCCCGGCTCCCTTGATCTGCTCATCCATGTGGCTTCCTCCTTGTTCGGTATTTTCTTCATTGTACTCTGTTTCCCTCTCCGGAGCAAGGCGCTCCGCGGCCGGCCGGCGGCTCAGGGCCGGGCAGGACGCTTTCCGAAGCCGAAACATCCTGTTCCTCCCCGCAAATTATGGTATTTGCAATTCCGTTTTGTATGCGATAAACTATCTGCAATCATTCCTTTTCGCTGAGCCTGTCAACTGCCATACTGCCTGTGCCGCGTATTTCTTTTCAAACCGTGCCCGATATGACAAGGAGGGAGATCATGCTTTTGGACCGCGATACCGCCATATGTATTCTCAAAAAGTTGGAATCCGTCCAGCCGTTCCCGGTCCATATCATGGACCGGGAGGGAATCGTCATCGCTTCTTCCGTTCCGCAGCGGGTCGGGCAGTTAAATGCCGCCGCGGTCCAGTATTTACAGCGTTCCTGTTCCCCCGGCCGGATACCGGCCGCCGAAGCGGATGCCGCTCCGTCTTCCATCGCCTGCGTGACCCTGCGTCACCGGATCGCAGGCGCCATTGAGCTGGAGAATCTGCCGGCTTCAGACAGCGCCTGCCTCGAACTGGCAAAAACCGTTGCCGAGCTGATGCTGGAACGTGAGGATCGAAACAGCAAGCAAAAAGAAAGCGGCTCTTCCCTCGGCAATACGCTCTCCGTGCTGGTAGGCGTCCATCCGCAGGACCCCGGACAGCTCATAAAGGATCTGCAGCACCTGGGGGTGGATCTTTCCATTCCACGCACCTCTCTGCTCCTCCAACTATCCAAGACGGACACGATCGACCTTCCCAGCGGGAACCGCAGACTTGTCCTTGACAAAAAACAGTATCTGTATTCCGTGGAGCAATTCTTAAATCAACTCCCCAACTATTTTTATCAGAAGCAGGATCTGATCCTGACCGACACATCCGAGCAGAACGCCATCGTTCTGTCCGTCAACCGCAGAAAAGAGCCCGAGTCCAACGCCATGTACCTGTTTGATCTGTGCAGGAGCCTGGCGGATATTGCAAAGAAAGATTATTGCCTGGTCCTGCATGCCGTCGTCGGGATCCAATGCTGCGATCTTTCCGACTACGAGAGGCAGTATGAGCAGTTGACACTGCGCCTTTCCTCCGGCAAGCTGCTTTATCCCGAGCGAAACGTCTTTTTGGGCAATTCCATCGTGCTGGGCAATTTTATCGCCCACACCTCCAGGAAGGTCCTTCAAAACATCGTCTCTTTTGTATACGGGCGCCTGCTCGCGTCCAAAATGGATCAGATCCTGCTGGAGACCCTGAAAACATATTTTGAATGTGATCTCAATCTGACCGTGACCGCCCAAAAGCTTTATACCCACCGGAACACATTGCAGCATCGGTTTAAAAAGATCGAGGAGCTCACCGGCTTCTCCGTCCACACCACGGACGGTCTGTTGACCCTGCGGCTTGCATTCCTGTGTTACAGCAGGCTGCAGGCCGCAGAGGAGGACGCTCCATAGCGGTGGAGGACCGTCCCTCACGCTCTTCCGCTTTCAAATAGATCCAAGCGGTAAATATAAAATTTTCCTATAAAATTGCACAAAATCCCGCAAAATATCTGCGGATCTGTTGTTCGTTTGAACAACAGATCCGCAGATATTTTTGTCCATCCATTATTATAATGTACAATGCTTTTCCCGGCCGGATTTAGTACCATTGTGTCGTAAAAAAGCACCTGCAGGTTCAATTCCCAAAGTGATGCCTCCAGGCCAGGGGCACCGTCTCCGCGGTGAAGCGCGCGGCAATTTATCATAATTGGGGGAATGTGACATGAAGAAAATCGCAGTTATGGGCACAGGCGGCACCGGATGCACCGTCGCCTCTGAGCTTTCCATGCGCGGATACGAGGTGTGGCTGTGCGACGTCTTCCAGAAGGAAGGAGACCAAATCTCCACAGAATATTCCGTGATGATGGAGCTCTCGGGCGCCATTGAGGGGACGGCCGCCATCCACGCGGTCACAAACGACGTGAAGGCCACGCTGAGCGGTGCGGAGCTGGTCATCTGCTGTACGATCTCCAACCTGGATGAGCAGGTGGCCCGTCTGATCGCGCCCCACCTTGAGCCGGGCGCCGCTGTGCTCGTGAGCGCCGGAAATCTGGGCTCGCTCATCTACCACAGGGTCTTTCAGGAGTATGGCGTCAACGATGTGGTGGTGGGCGACACCTGCGGCAACCTGTTCTCCTGCCGCCGGCTGGGAGACCGGCAGGCCTTTGCCTGCAACGCATACAGGCCCAAAAAAGCCGCCGCCTTCCCCGCCCGGGATACCGCGCGGCTGGTCAAGGCCTTTGAGGGAGTATATGAGCTCATCCCCGCCAGCTCTATTCTGGAGACCGCCTTCAACGCGCCCAACCTGCTCAGCCATATCTCACTGACCATCGTGAACGCGGGGGCCATTGAGAATGCCAGGGAGCCCTATTACATTTTCAAACAGGGCATCTGCCGGAGCACGCTGAATCTGGCGGACGGCATGTGGGCCGAGAAAAAGAAGGTCATGGACGCCCTGGGCCTCCCCTGTACTCCGTCGCCCTCGGGCAACCACCGCAAATATGCGGATCCCACCATCCACCAGTTTGACCACTTCAAGAACCTGATCGGGCCTGACAGCCTCTCCTCCCGGTACATCACCGAGGATATCCCCATCCTGGGCTGTCTGTTCCTGTCTGTGGCAAAGGCGGTGGGCGTGGAGACGCCGCTGTACGCCGCCATGGTGAAGGTGGCCGAGGCCATCAACCAGACGCCCTACTATGAACAGGGCCGGACATTGAAGAACCTGGGGCTGGATCACCTGCATGGCATTCAGATCCTGAAGTACTTCGAAGAGGGAGAATGAGCGGTCTTTGTACCGTGTTGTGTGAGAGACAAAGAAGAAGGGAGTAAACAAAATGGGTAAAACTGCCGCCATCGAAAAAAAGAACTCACCGATGAAATATGTCCACATCGCGATCTCCATCCTGCTGATGTTCGGGTTTGGCTATCTGCCGGCCTTCTCCACCGTGACGCCTCTGGGCATGAAGCTTCTGGGCGTATTTATCGGCGTCATTTACGCCTATTCCACCTGTGAGATCATCTGGCCCTCGCTGCTGGCGATCATCGCCTTCGCCATGACCGGCTATACCTCGGGCATTGCCGAGACGGTCTCTCTGACACTGGGCAGCTCTCTGGTCTTCCAGGTCATCACCCAGTATTTCACCACCGGCGCCATCGTCATTTACGGCGTGAGCAAGTGGCTGATCCGCAAGACCCTGTCCATCAAGGCCTTCCACCGGCGTCCCAAGCTGTATACCTGGTCCTTCATGTTCCTGACCATGTGGTGCTGCATCGTCATGGAGACCATTCCCCTGTTCCTGCTGCTCTACAGCATCTGGAACGATATCGCGGAGAACTGCGGCTATGACAAGAACAGCTCCTTCCGCTATTACGGCTTCGGCGGTATCCTGCTGGCTGAGATGCTGGGCGTTTCCATGATGCCCTACAAGAGCTGGCAGATGGGCCTTGCCAAGAGCTGGGCCAACATTACCGGCACGGCCATCAATCTGGGGCAGATGTTCATGTGCACCGCCGTCATCGGCACCATCGTCATCACTTCCTATATTTTCCTGGGCGCCAGGCTCTTCAAGGTGGATTTCTCCATGATGGAGGCCTTTGATGTGGAAAAGCTGGGCGAGGAGAGCAAGCACCTGCGTCCCAGATGCCAGCGCATCCTGATCGTCTATCTCATCACGGTGTTCCTTGCCATTTTCGCCGGTACGTTCAAGGGCAACGCGCTGTCCAGCTTCATCAACGGCTCGCTGTCCGTGGCCGGCCTCTTCTGCCTGTGCACCGCCATCCTGATGATCCTCCCCTCCGGCGAGGGAGACGGCAAGGCCGCCATCGTCTTCAACGACATCAAGAATACCGATGCCGCCGTTTCCTGGCCCGTGATCTGGATGATCGCCGTTACCATTCCTCTTGCTACCGCCGTCACCTCGGAGGGGACCGGTATCTCCGCCTGGCTGCAGGAGCTGTTCACTCCCGTATTCGGAGGCCGCAGCCCGGTGTTCCTGATGATCCTGACCATCGTCCTCATGGTGTTCCTGACCAACGTGGGCTCCAACATCGCCCTGGGCAATCTGATGATCGCAGTCATCAGCCCCTTCATCGTCTCCTCCGGCGCCAATCCCATGTTCTTCGGCTGCGCGCTGATCTACGCCTGCAACATCGGCATCTTCCTGCCCGGTTCCTCCGCTCCCGCCTCCATTTTCCATGGCCGCAGCGAGATCCCGGATCCCAAGATGCGCATGAAGGTTACCGGCCTGGCCATCGGCCTGCATGTGCTGGTCTCCTGCATCGTGTTCACCATCGCGATGCTGCTGACAAACGGATAAAAAATTTCCCGACAGAAGGGACTGAGACGCTATGAGCAGAATGGCCATTGTTGGCTTCGGCGCCGCAGGATATAACGGCGCCAAGGCCGTGCGGCAGCTGTCTCCCGAAGCGGAGATCGACATCTACTCCGACACCGCTCTGGGGCCGTACAATCCCATGCTCACTACCTATTATGTGAAGGGGGCCATCCCCTATGAGGCGATGTTCCCCTACGGCTCTCCGGAACAGGTCTGCGCGGAGCTGAAGCTGAACTATCATAAAAACCGTCCGGTGACCGGACTCCTTCCGGAAGAAAAAACTCTTTGCTTTGCCGACGGCGGCCGTGAGAAATACGACAAAATCCTGATCAGCACGGGGGCCTCCGCCATCATGCCGCCCATCCCGGGACTGGACCTGTCTGGCGTGATCAAAATGCGCACGGCGGAGGACGCCCTCCGTCTGAAGGGGATGCTGGACAGCGGGGTGGTAAAAAGCGGCCTCGTGATCGGCTCCTCCTGGGTCGGCATCAAGGTCGTGGAGGATCTGGTGGAACGGGGCGTCGCCTGCACCCTTGTGGACGGCGCCGACCAGATGTTCTGCACCGCCACCTTCAGGGAGACGGCCCGGCGCATCCAGCGGGATCTGGAGGCCATGGGCGTGACCGTCCGCTGCGGCCAGATGCTCTCCTGCATCCAGCGGGAGGAGGACGGCCGGCTCACCGCCGTCATGAAGAGCGGCGAGCGCTTCACTGCGGACACCGTGGCGGTGTGTATCGGCGTGCGGATGAATGTGGGGTTCCTCAAGGACAGCGGCATTGCCATAAACCGGGGCATTCTGGTGGACCGGCAGATGCGCACCAGCTGCCAGGGGATCTATGCGGCGGGTGACTGCTGTGAGGCTGTGGATATCCAGAGCGGCACGCCCCGGAACATCGGCGTCTGGTACAACGCGGTGCGCCAGGGCCTGACCGCCGGTACGAACATGGCCGGCGGCAGCATGGAATTCGACGCCAATGTCCTGGTGAATCTGGCCCACTACCTGCACTATGATTTCATCAGCATCGGAGACGTCAGCTCCTGCAGGCCGTCGGACGAGGTCTATGAGTACGAGGACGGGCGGTATTACATTCGGGCCGCCCGGGACGGCCGGACCGTCAAGTGCATCAATATCATCGGAGCTGCGCTCTGCAGCGGCATCGTGAAGAACGCTTTTATCAAATCCATCGAAAGCCCCGATTCCGCGCTGAGCACCCAGACCATCTGTTTCCTGAAAAAAGAAGGGATTCCGGACGGCTTCATCAAATTCTTGGGAGGGGACCCTCTTGACTGAACTGGAGAAAAAACTGAAAGCAAAGATCCCCGGGGAGGACACCGGCATCGAGATCAGGCACTCCCTGTGCGCCATCTGCAGCCCCAGCCACCACTGCGGCCTGGACTGCTACGTCAAGGACGGGAAGATCATCCGGGTGGAGGGCACGCCCGGCCACCCCTACAATCACGGCAAGCTCTGCACAAAGGGTTCCTCCCAGCGCAGCTATGTCTACCGCGAGGACCGCATCCGGACGCCCCTGAAGCGCGTGGGAGAGCGGGGCGAGGGGAAATTCGAACCCATCAGCTGGGATGAGGCCTACCGGATCATTGCCGAAAAGCTCAACCGGGTGAAGGAGGAGTACTCTCCCAACTCTGTCGTCTTCTACAGCGGCTACTCCAAGTGGTACCGGCCCATCTACCAGCGGTTCGCCTATGACTTCGGCAGCGTGAACTTCGGTACCGACGACAGCGTCTGCGCGGTCTCCATGAAAATGGGCAACAAGGTCACCGTGGGAGGCGGGGCCGCGCCCGACATGGCCCACGCAAAGACCTTCCTGGGCTGGAACTACGACGGCTACTACTCCCACCACCTGTCGGTGGAGGGGGTGCGCAAGCTGAAGGAGCGGGGCGGCAAGGTCATCATCATCGACATACGGTATACCCCCGCCGCCAAAAACCTGGCCGACATTTTCCTGCAGATCAACCCCGGCACCGACGGCGCCCTGGCCCTGGGCATGGCCAAGCTCATCATCGACAACGGCTGGGCCGACATGGATTACATCGAGAAGTACACCTACGGCTTTGAGCAGTATAAGGAGCTGGTGCAGCAGTATCCCCTGGAAAAGGTCAGCGAGATCACCGGGCTCAAGCCGGAGGAGATCTACGAGGCCACCAAACTTTACGCCACCAACGGCCCGGCCTGTACCAACTTCTCGGCTTCCGCCCTGGTGCACCGCGTCAACGGCTTCAACACCAACCGGGCGATCCTGTGCCTCTCCGCGCTGACCGGCAACTTCGACCGGGAGGGCGGCAATTATCCCGTCCCGGCCTCCTATCTGCGGCAGCCCGCGGGCTTCAAAACCAGGGACGAGGAGTTCCGTAGCGCCCGCTATCCCGGCACCGCCGAGCGCATCGGCGCCCAGCGCTTCCCGCTGTGGAACGCCCAGTTCGACGAGTTCCAGGCCATGGATCTCCTGCGTCAGCTGGAGGAGGGTACGCCTTACCCCGTCAAGGCCATGTTCGCGCTGGGGTTCAACGCCAAGATGTTCCCGGAGAGCGACCGGCTGCTGGAGGCAATGAAGGAGAAGCTGGACTTTATCGTGGATGTGGACCTCTTTATGAACATGTCCGCGAAGTATGCCGACATCGTGCTTCCTGCCTGCTCCTCGGTGGAGCGCAGCGAGCTCAAGTGCTACCGGGGCGGATACCTGGTGTATACCAAACCGGCCATCAAGCCCCTGTATGAGTCCAAGTCCGATGTGGATATCCTGTGTGAACTGGCCAGAGTCATGGACCTGGACGACGATCTGCTCAAGCAGGGGTATGAGGCCTGCCTGGACTGGATGATCGACGGCTGCGGCCTGACCATCGCCGATCTGAAAAAGAGCGACATGCCCATGAAGGTACCCACCGCCCAGTGGCCCGTCAAGCCCGGAAAATACCTGAAGGAGGGCTTCAAGACCTCCACCGGAAAGTTCGAGTTCTACTCCACCGCCATCGCGGCCATCGACCCCAGGTACGGTCTGGACCCGCTGCCCAGCTATGTGGATCCTCTCTTCGACCAGAACGACGAGGAGACCCGGAGGGACTACCCCTTCTGCCTGTGCACCGGCGCCCGCAAGGCCTACGCGATCCACTCCCGCCTGCACGATACGCCGTGGATCCACAGCCTGCAGCCCGATCCCACCTGCGAGGTCAACCGGCAGGACGCCGCCCGGCTGGGGCTCAGGGACGGAGACGACGCGACCCTCTCCAGCCCTTACGGCGAGATCCGTATGAAGGTAAAGACCACCAGCAAGATCAAGCCCGGCGTCATTATGGCTCTGCCCGGCTATACCCAGGCCAATGTGAACAACCTCCTGGGCCGGAATCACCTGGATCCCTACAGCGGCTTCCCGGGGTATAAGGGAATGCGCTGCAATATCAGCAAATATCAGGGGGCCAAAGCATGAAATATGTGTTTGTATTTGACGAAGACCGGTGCTGTGCCTGCTCCGCCTGCATGATCGGGTGTATGGACCAGAACGACGTGGACCCCGCCGCGCAGGATCCCTGCTTCCGCAGGACCTTTGACGAGGAGATCGAGCAGGCCGACGGCAGTGTGTACTGCGCCTATCTCTCCGCGGCGTGCATGCACTGTACCGACGCGCCCTGCATCGCCGCATGTCCGGTGGGCTGCCTCAGCAAGGATCCGGATACCGGCTTTACCATCTATGACAACACCAACTGCATCGGCTGCAAGAGCTGCGCCCTGGCCTGCCCCTTCGGCGCGCCGCGCTACCGTCCCTCCGACGGAAAAATGGTGAAGTGCGACGGCTGCAACACCCGGGTGAAAAACGGCCTGCAGCCCGCGTGCGTCCGGGCCTGCTCCTTCGGCGCGCTGACCTGCGTGCCTGAGGAGGAATATCTCTCCGGCAGCAGCGGCAAGGCGTGCAATGCGCTCTTGTCCCAGATCGCCCCGAAAAAGACGATCTGACCGGAGGCCTGTTTTCAACTGTGTGTCAAGCCCTTGGAGAGGGGCTTTAAAAACTACTACTTTTATTGATACGAGGTGCGCAACATGACGGAGTATACCAAAGGGCTGTGCGACTTTATCACAAAACTGGAGTTCAAGGATCTGGCTCCCGAGCTGGTGGAAAAGGCAAAGATGCTCACCCTGCATGTGGTGGGCGCCGCCCTGGCGGGCAGGACCCTGCCCACGGCAGTCAGCGCCAGAAGTACGGCCCGGGCAGTGATCGGCCAGTCCTCGGACATGATGTCCACCATGTGGGGCGAGCCCGGCAAGGTGCCCATGCACGGGGCCATCATGGCCAACGCCGTAGCCGCCGATACCCTGGACTGGGAGGACTGCAGCTACACCGGCCACCCCAGCGCCCACCTGATCTCGGTCTCCATGGCCATGACCGAGGCCATGCACAAGAGCGGCAAGGACTTTATCACCGCGGTCATCGGCGGCTTTGAGGTGTATCAGCGCGTGGCCTGCTACATCCAGCCCACTCCCGAGTATAATACCAAAAAGTACGGCTGGGGCCTGGGCTCCTGGCAGATCTTCGCCGGCGCTCCCGCCGCCGGAAAGCTGCTGGGCTGCGACGCCGAGCAGTTCAACCTGCTGATGGGCGCCACCGCCTGTTCCACCCCTGTGGTCAACGCCATTCTCGCTCAGCAGCATTCTGACTTCTATCATCTTCAGTACGCCATCACCAGCCTGACCGGCGTCATGGTGGCCGGCATGGCCAAGCGCAACGAGCTGGACAACATCTACAACGTTATGGATGTGGAATCCGGCTATCCCATGATGATGCGCGGCTTTGCCAACGAGGGCTGGATCGACCGCAACGTGGGGACCGAGTATCTGTTCGGCGATCTTCTGCTCAAGCACTGGCCCTCCAACATGTGGATCCAGACGCCGCTGGACTGCCTGGACGAGCTGAAGCGGGCCCACGACTTCCAGCCGGATGAGATCGAGGAGATCTTCGTCAGTCCCACCTATCTGGAGCGGGACAAGTTCAGCTGGGACGGCTACGCCAGCTGCCGCGACGCTCAGTTCAGCATTCCTTACTGCCTGGCGGCCTACCTGCTGCGGGGCGCGCCCGGCCCCAACTGGTACGACGCCAGCCGCCTGGCGGACAAGTCCCTGCTGGAGCTGGCCTCCCGGGTCAAGATGGATCCGGACAATCTCCAGGATCTGACCGTGGCCTTCAGCATGTTCCAGAGCGGCTCCTTCCCCTCCACCACCGTGCGCGTCACCCTGAAGGACGGACAGCAGTTTGAAAAGACCCTGCCCTTCCCCAAGGGTCATCCCAGGAACCCCTTCCAGTGGGAGGATGTGGAGCGCACCTTCCGGGTGGGCGCCAAGGCCGCCAACCTGTCCGAGGGCAAGACCGCCCGCTTTATCGAGCTGTGCCATGTCATCGACCAGCTGGACGATATGTCCCAGCTGGCGGAGTGCCTGTCCCTGTAAGCTCTAATTTCTTTAAAACAATCGCCGCAGCTCTTATCGGAAAGGATGTGGAAATAATATGTATGGCTGGAGAGCCAGAATCGGACTGATCAGCCCCATGCCGGGCGAAAATGTGGAGCACGCCTTTCACATTTATGCGCCGGACGGCGTCTCCTTCTCTTCCATGAAGATGCCTTTCCCAGGCCCCACCCCTGAGGGACTGAAGATCCTCACCGGTCAGCTAGAGGACACTGCGTCCAAATATAAGGGACAAGATCTAGACCTGATTGTGTTCTGCTGCACCTCCGGCAGCTTTATTCAAGGTGTGGGCTGGGACAAGGAGTGCATGGAGCGTATCAAACAGGCCAGCGGTACGCCGGGCCTTACCACCAGCACCGCCGTGTTGGAATCGCTCAACGCCCTGGGAGCCAGATCGCTGGCCGTACTAACCCCCTACCCCGACGCCACCAATGAAGCTGAGCGCAAATTCTTGGAAGATAACGGCTTTGAGGTCCGGACCATCCTGGGCATGGATATGTCCGGGGTTGAAAAGGGCCGCATCTACAATGCGGAGAAGCCTTTTTTGTATCGGAACTCCGTGAAGATGGATCTGAAAGGGGCCGATGTGTTCTTCTTGAGTTGCATGGCTTTGGACACCCTGGGGCTGGTGGGCGATCTGGAGACAGATCTTGGCATACCAGTGGTAACCAGTCATCAGGCAACCTTATGGAGCGCGCTGCGCCATTGCGGAATCAAAACTAGGCAGCCCCATTTGGGCAAACTGTTTGCCATCTGATCAGGCGTCCCCACCGGGCATAACCTTTTTATATGAGATCTCAGAAGGGCCCCGCCGCCCCCCCCCCCCCCCCGCCGCGGCCCCGGCCGCCCTCTCACAAAAAACCAAAACCACCCCCCCCCCATTTTGCACCGAGGTACTTAACACACCCCCCCCGAATAAAAGCCCTCCCGC
>NZ_JBQHUB010000013.1:0-71704 GCF_052065415.1 Pseudoflavonifractor sp. HCP28S3_F10
GCCTGACAACGCTGAAGACAAGACGGTGACCTGGACCTCCAGCGACGAAACCGTTGCAACCGTTGAAAACGGCAAGGTGACCGCTGTTAAGGCGGGTACCGCGACCATCACTGCCAAGGCTGGTGAGCAGTCTGCTTCCTGCGCCGTGACCGTGAAAAATAGCGATAGCGGTTCTTCCGGCGGCGGTGGCGGCGGCAGCAGCGTCACCACCTACGCCATCACCGTGAAGGACGCCAAAAACGGCGATGTGTCCGCCAACCGCAAGAGCGCCTCCAAGGGCACCACCATCACCCTGACTGTGGCCCCCGATAAGGGCTATGTGCTGGACGACATCACCGTGCTGGACAGCAAGGACAAGGAGATCAAGCTCTCCGAAAAGGGTGGCAAGTTCACCTTCACCATGCCCGCCAGTAAGGTCACCGTCCAGGCCACCTTCGCCGAGATCGTGGCAGAGCCTGAGAACCCCTTCGTTGACGTGGCTGACGATGCTTACTACTTCGACGCGGTCCTGTGGGCTGCTGAGGAGGGTATCACCGGCGGTACTTCTGCCACCACTTTCTCTCCCAACGCTACCTGCACCCGCGCTCAGGCCGTCACCTTCCTGTGGCGTGCTGCCGGCAGCCCCGCTCCCAAGAGCAGCGAGATGCCCTTCACGGATGTAGCCTCTGACGCTTATTACCACGACGCCGTCCTGTGGGCCGTGGAGAATGGCATCACCAAGGGCACCAGCGACACCACCTTCAGCCCCAACGCGAAATGCACCCGCGCTCAGATCGTCACCTTCCTGTGGCGTAGCCAGAAGTCTCCCGCCTCTGATAGCGTGAATCCCTTTACCGATGTGGCGGCTGACGCCTACTACAACACCGCAGTTCTGTGGGCTGCTGAAAACGGCATCACTGGCGGCACCAGTGCTACCACCTTCAGCCCCAACAATGACTGCACCCGCGCCCAGATCGTAACCTTCCTGTATCGCTGCTTGGGCTAAATAATCAGGGAACCATAGCACACCCCAGAAGCAAACCATGGGGCGGCGGTGTTTGCCGCCGCCCCATTCGTCTTAGAATGAGGTAATCGTATGAAGCGAAAGGACCGACCCAGCATCGTCCAAAAATTCGGTATCTTCCTGTTCCTGCTGGGCGCTGTCGCCAGTGTGTTGATTGTGTTTTCCTTCGTGCGGGACTATTCGATGGGAATGTTTAGCTCTGGAGCGGAGAATCTTCCCAACTTTGCTTTTGACAGTAGGCAGGATCAGGAACTGTTTTATGTGATGGAGATTTCCTGTTCGATGGGCCTGATGCTTGGTGGTCTTGGTTTATTCATTGAAGACATTCGGGCTTATCTGAAAGAGCGCCGGGGCCAGGATAAGCAGTAACGGCACAGCAGGCCATCTCTCCCAGCAAAAGAAAAAGCACTGGATGGCTGGCATCCAATGCTTTCCTATTTGTTTTCTCTTTTCTCTTTGCCCTCGGTTAGTGCCTCGATGCTTTTACAGAAGTCAATGTACCGCTGAGCGTCATTCGCAGACATCCCATGGAAGAAATCGTAAACGCATTTGGGGACAGCATTGGGAACTGCTGTTTCCGGAAATACCAGCGCATCAAGACTGATGTCCAGATCCTGCGCCAGGATAATGACGGTGTCAAAGCGAGGAATGCTCTGTCCGGTCTCTGCCTGTAAGACGGTCCGATAGCTCATTCCAAGCTTGATAGCAAGCTCTCTTTGCGTCTGATCCCGTGCTTTGCGCTTTTCGAGGACTTTCTCTCCAAACTCGTCTATCGGATCATGCACTATAACTCACCTCAAGGATATTCTAATGGATATTCGCCTCCTGATAAATCACCAAAGAAATCATACTGAGTGAGTAGAAACTCACTTTTATGGGCGGGAGATGGAGGTTTTACCGATGAAGAGATACAAAATTCGACAGAAAGGATGTGCATAACGTAAGGCGAACAGCTGCTTTCGGTTACGAAAAAGAACTGGAAGCGAGCTGCTGAGAAGAGGTGCGATTGGGTATAAGCTAAAGCTCACTTACCATGAGTTAAAATACACCTTCTTATCCGCACACCTGTTTCTCCCAGACCCGCCGACTGCACATCCGCTGAATATAGCCAGAAGAACGCCCCATGCAGGAAGTAGATCCTGCATGGGGCGTTCTTGCCGAATTTTGACGATTTCTGTCGGCTGTCGTTCTCCTCCTGTTCGTGTGCGTTTGCAAAAAGAACCAACACACGATCTATGGAAGGAGAATACAAATGAATCACAATGAAATGGTAAGCTATGTGGAGAATCTTCTGACAAGCTATCGCAACGATCTGCGCAAGCGCGACCTGCTGCGTTTTGAAATGACTCACTCCCGGAATATCACGGATGAGGAGGTGCTGGAGGCCATGGCCCTTGCCAAAGGCGACGGTATCGGCTCCCCCGGGGGCTACATCTCGGACAAGACCTTCTACATCGCGGTGAACTACCAGGAGAAGGCTGAGCGGCTGAACCGCGAGAAAGTGACTTCCATTTCGGAGGAGCTGGTCCGTTTGGAGCAGAAGCTCTCCCGTCTGGAATACTGCGTCAAGCAGCTGCCCTCCAGCCGCGCCGAGGTGATCCGTGGTCTCTACTTTGAGAAGAAGGAGCTGAAGAACCTCGCCCTTGAAATGCACATCAGTGACCGGACCGTGCAGCGGTACCGGGACAGCGCCATCGAGGAGCTGGCTTTGATGTATGAGACGCTGCAGAACGCGGGTGTGGAGCTCCGGGAGTAAAGACCCGGGGAAGGTCCTTCCGTGGCCACAGAGGGGCGCAAAAGCGCTTACAGGCAGCAAAATAACGGAGGAGGGGCTGTGTTCACGCAGCCTCTCCTCCATTCGAAGGGAGTGTTGTTACCAAAGCCGCATTTGGGCATCTGCCGATACCTTCGATAACAGCGGCGGCGTCATGTGCAGGAAATCACCGGCAGCTTGCGGCTGCTCCAGCCAAGGCGCGATCTGGTCTTTTCGCAGCACCAGCGGCATCCGGTGGTGGACTTCCCGCATGGATTCGTTGGCCTGCGTGGTCAGAATGCAGTAGCAGGGCTTTCCGTCCCGGACGGCATACAGTCCTGCCATATAGAGAGCTTCTTCTCCCGGCAGATTGAACCGGTACTTTCGTTTCTGTGCGTCCCACTCATAAAAGCCCGTAGAAGGGATCACACAGCGTTGTGAGGCGACGCTGGCACGGAACATGGGTTTGTCTGCCGCCGTTTCCGCACGGGCGTTGATGACCAGGTTTCCGGGCATTTTATAGCCCCAGGACTGCAGCTCCGGGTGGATACCCTCGTTCGTGGAGACCAGGACAGGCGCCGTGGCCGTGGGCCGGATCTCGCCGGGCGTCCAGGCTCCTGCTCCATGCCTGCGGTCTACCTCTTGTATGATTTGTAGAATTTCAGCACACTGTTCTGCCGTGAACTGATAGCGTCCGCACATCAAAACCACCGCCTATGCCTAAAGATCAGCTTGTGTACTCCAAGATATAGTATAACATGCGTGTCAAAAGAAATCGCCGGCATTGTCACGTCGCCAAATATTACCGCTTGCATAAATCAAACAAATGTTCTATTATTAAGCTGAATATCAGCCCTTAATTGAAAAATTGAAGGTCTGGTTTTTCTGAAAAAACTTTTGAATTGCGACCATCATACAAACAGGGGGTGACGCGCAATGGGACGCCATATTATCCATGCAGATATGAATTGCTTTCTATGCATCCGTTGAAATGCAGCGGCACCCGGAACTGCGTGACAAACCCCTTGCAGTTTGTGGGAGCCAGGAAGAACGGCACGGGATCGTACTGACCGCCAATTACATCGCAAAGCCCCGCGGCGTCAAGACCGGCATGGCCATCTGGCAGGCCCGCCAATGCTGCCCGGATCTGGTAGTGCTGCCGCCGGATATGGGGGAGTATATCCGGATCAGTAAAATGGCGCGGGAGATCTACGAGGACTATACCGACCAGGTGGAGCCTTTTGGCCTTGACGAAAGCTGGCTGGACGTGACGGGCAGCGTGGGGCTTTTTGGCTCTCCCATGACGATTGCCAAGGAGATCAGCGACCGGATCAAGTTTGAACTGGGTATCACAGCGAGCCTTGGGGTTTCAGACAACAAGATCACGGCAAAGCTGGGCAGCGACTATAAGAAACCGGATGCCATTACCCGGATTGAGGCGGACAATTACAAGGAGATCGTCTATCCGCTGCCGGTGGAGGACCTTCTCTATGTGGGGCCGGCTACCAGCAGAAAACTGCGCTCCGTCGGCATCAGCACCATAGGAAGGCTTGCTGAGTGTCCGGTGGATGTCCTGACACACAAGCTGGGTAAAATGGGCGCGATCCTCCATATGTTCGCCAACGGCCGTGATACTTCACCGGTGCAGAAGTCCGACCATATCCCCAACATCAAGTCTGTCGGCAACAGCGCCACGACGCCCCGGGATTTAGTCAATGACGAGGACGTCCATCTGATGCTTTTCCTGCTGGCGGAGAGTGTGGCCTCCCGGATGCGGGAACTGGTATCACGCTGTACGGTGGTAGAGGTTTATGTGCGGGATGTGGAACTCAACTCTTTTTGCCGGCAGCGCAAGCTGAAGAATCCGACCTGCTCCAGCGCTGAGATCGCCGCAGTCGCTTTTGACCTTTTCCGCAGGAATTATCATTGGGATAAGCCAATACGGAGCATTGGCGTCCGGGGCGCCGGCCTGGTGGAAATGGATTCCTGCCTGCAGCTGTCCCTGTATGATGACGATATAAAGCGGGACAGATGGGAGCGGATCGATCAGACAGTGGATGGATTGCGGGAGCGGTATGGCTATATGAGCGTTCGACGGGCCGTGACGATGATGGACCCGCTGCTCGGGCGGATCAATCCCAAGGATGACCACACGGTGCATCCGGTGGGCTATTTCGGAGGTTGATGACATGGAACAAAGGGAAAAACGCTATGTGCCGGTGATCGTCCGCTTTGACACAGACGGAAAAATGCGCCCCATGGAAATCGAGTTTTCCGAGGGACAGACCTTTCCGGTGGATAAGATCCTGGATGTACGCCGCGCCGCCTGCCAGAGTGTGGGCGGCGTGGGTGACCGCTATACCTGCCGCATCCAGGGAAAAGAATCCTATCTGTGGTTTGAGAAGGGGCGATGGTTTGTAGCTGCGAAACAGGTACAGGGAAAGTCATAAGAACCATGCAGGCCACCCCAATCAGGGTGGCCTTTGTTATAAATGATCGTCACTGGCGAGGCTGGCCTGTACTTCTAATTCCGCTTCGTCCAGGGAGAGCGCGTATGGGCAGGCGTGTTTCCATTCTGCACAGCTGTCAGAAGTCCTCCAGTGGGGCCAAATGCTGTGAGAGCGGCGTTCCACTGGTGAACTGTCGCCTCGTTGTCGTGATGATGTCCTTGCCTTGCCGTAAAACACCATGCTATAATTATGATGCAAAAAGGATATTCCCCGTGCATTATGCGTGGGGAATATCCTTTTGTAATTTCACAAAAGGAGGAAGCACCATGACGGCAGCAAAACGGAAAGAAAAAATGTTTTCTGATTACCCTGACGTTGTGACGGTCAAGCAGATGTGTTCCATGTTGGGCGGCATTGGCATGAAGACTGCCTATGCTCTTTTAGAGAGTGGCCAGATCCGCTATACGAAGATCGGCAAATCCTTTAAGATCCCGAAAGTGTTCATTATCGAATATTTAGTGGGTGAAAACTAAAAGTTTCGCCGTAGGGAATTCAAAATAAACCTTTTAGACGCATTGGAGGAGAGAACTGCGCATGGTATAATGATCCTGTCATTGGCAGGGCACTATGCCGCTACAAAAAGGAGGTTTATTATGGTAGCGGGCCATCTGCAAGTAAAGAAAAACTATTACTATATGGTGCTCAATTTCAAAGATGAGAGAGGAAACAGAAAACCCAAATGGATTCCCACTGGCATTCAGGTGGGCGGGAAAAAGAATGAAAAAATGGCGCAGGATATGTTGCTTGAAGCCCGTTGTAGCTACAAAGAAGCAATCATCCGTGTGACTGAGCCATCTGACATGCGTATGAACAGCAATATGCTGTTTGCGGACTATATGCTGAGCTGGCTCTCCATTATCAAAAACTCTGTGGAGGAAGTAACGTATGCGGGATATGAAATAAATATCAAAAAACGGATTGATCCTTATTTCCGTAAGCTCAAGGTTTCCTTGGCCGATCTGACTGCTTTGGACATTGAATCATTCTATGAGTATTGCTTCAATGATTTGAAGGTGAAAGGCAGCACTGTGCAGCATTTCCACGCCAATCTTCATAAGGCGCTAAAGTATGCGGTAAGACACGATTTGATCTCTGCAAACCCGATGGAAAAAGTAGATCGGCCGAAAAGCCGTAAGTTTGTTGGCTCATTCTATTCTCTCGAAGAAGTGGATGAACTTTTCAAATGCGTCAAAGGAGACCCGGTCGAATTTCCTATTCTTATGGCAGCATTCTACGGACTGCGGCGTAGTGAGATTGTGGGCCTTCGGTGGCAATCCATAGACTTTACCGGAAATACGATTATGATCGACCATACTGTTGTGCAGTTTCGCTCCGAAGGCCAAATGAAAGTAATCCCTAAGGATCGCACCAAAAATGAATCCAGCTGTCGGTCTTTGCCGCTGGTTCCGCAGTTTCGAGAACTGCTGCTCCGAATGAAAGAGCGGCAGAATCAGTGTCGCAAACTGTGCGGGAGCTGCTATACAGACAGTGGGTACATCTATGTAAATGACCTGGGCATTCCCTATAAGCCTAATTTTGTGACTCAACATTTCAAAGTCCTATTGAAGAAGAATGGCTTGCGCGACATCCGTTTTCATGATCTGCGCCATACCTGTGCATCGTTGCTTCTCAAGAACGGAGTGTCTATGAAAGAAATCCAGGAGTGGCTGGGACATAGCGATTATTCAACAACTGCGAACATTTATGCGCATTTGGATACAACATCAAAAAATACATCGGCCTTAAAGATGACTGGAGCATTGAGTATTGATCCTGGAATCAGCGCAATTTTTTGATTTCAGTCTCAGAAAGCGCCGACCTCGGTAAGCGAGAGACATGGCTAAAACAGACAAAAACGCCCGGTTTCTCTAAGCTGAGAAACCGGGCGTTTTTGTTTGGTGCCGGTGGTGGGACTCGAACCCACACGCTGTCGCCAGCGGCGGATTTTGAATCCGCTACGTCTACCAATTCCATCACACCGGCAAATTTGCCGAAATCCCCTCAGGAGAGAACTGTGGAGAGAACTCGGAAAATTGCTAAATAAAGTATACCTCGAAAGCCTTGAAAAATCAAGGGGTCGCCAGAACGATGGATTGTTAGACGTACTGGCTTTTGAGTCAGTCTCGTCTGCCATTCCGACACACCGGCGTACCAGTTTCCTATTATATCGGACGGGAAGGGATTTGACAAGAGAAAACAGAAAAATTTTGCCGCGACGGTGGGAGAACGAAGGGCAAAATCAGAAATAGGAATACCATTTGCCGCGAAACTGTGGTACAATTAACAAATAATAAATTTACGACAAATTCACGGATCGCGCACAGGCCGCAGAAGGGCGCTGCGCCTTTTCAAATCACAGAGAAAGGTCGGACAGAATGAAAAATACTGCCGGACTCGCCGTCATGCTGCTGGCCCTGCTGTCTCTGGCGGGCTGTTCCCTGCATTCGGACGATGACCTCTATCATATCCCTGAGCCGCCCAGGGAATTCCAGAACCTGACCAACCGGATCTCCACCGTTACGGACCAGGGGGCGGAGTACAGCGCGCCGCTGAGCGGGGAGAACATCCAGAACATCCAGCTCCAGGACCTGGACGGAGACGGTGTGGTGGACTCGGCGATCACTTTTTTCCGCATGAGCGGCGAGGAGAACCCGCTGAAGATCTACATTTACCGCCAGACTGAGGGAGATTATGAGCTGGAGGCGGTGATCGAGGGAGCCGGAACGGCCATTAACTATGTGGACTACGTGAATCTGGACGACAAACCGGACAAGGAGATCGTGGTGAGCTGGCAGTACAGCGACAAGCTCCACTTCCTGGACGCTTACCGGGTGTCCGGCGGACAGGTGGTCCAGATGCTGCACACGGACTATACCTATTTCAAAATTTTCGATATGGACCGGAACAATGACCAGGAGATCGTGGTCATCAACCAGCAGACCGACCTGCCCGGCCAGGTGGAGCTCTATGACTGCCGGGATGGGCTGATGGAGCTGGACTCTGCCGCCGGGATCTCCCGCACCGACCTCATGACGGCTGAAGCGGGCCAATCCGCGGCCAGCATCAAGGAGAGCGACGTGCGCAAGGGGTATCTCAAGGATATGGTGCCCGCCATCTTCGTCACATCCGACCTCTTCCGGGAGAGCAGCAATTTCCGTTATACCGATATCTTCGCCTGGGAGAGTGGGGAGGACGGGAAAAAGACGCTGCGGAATGTGACGCTGGATCCGGAACAGGGCTACAGCGTCAGCACGGTGGGCAATTACGCCGTGGTGGGGCCCACCGATATCAACAAGGATTCCATCCTGGAGCTGCCCTCCTCGGTGGAGATCAGGGAGTATAAGTCCACCGGGACCGTTCCCAACTTCTGGCTCAACCGCTGGAACCAGTATGATGCGGAAGGGCAGCCCCACTATATCTACTCCACCTACTACAATGACCGGGACGGCTGGTATCTGGAATTGCCGGAGGAGTGGCTGGGCAAGATCACCCTCTCCCGCAGCGACACGGCGGGCGGCGGCGAGCGGGCAGTCATCTTCTCCTACTGGGAGGAGGACAGCGGAGAGGAGCCGATCCCCTTCCTGACTATCTACCGCCTGGCAGGCAGCAACCGGGTGAGCCGGGCCGGTCTGCCCGGACGGTTCCGCCTGGCGGACAGCGGCGAGGAAAATCCCAGCATCCTGTACGCCGCCCGCTTTGAGGAGCACGGCTGGGACTGCGGACTGGACGAGGAGGAGCTCAGAGCGAAATTCCATGTGATCCGCGCCGACTGGGGCTCCTTTGACTGAATGGGTATTTCGTGAGACAGGAGAGTGAAGGATGTTGAAAAAGGTACTGGTATTGGAAGACGAGGCCAATATCCGCAGCTTTGTGGTCATCAATCTGAAGCGGGCCGGCTATGAGACCATTGAGGCCGGCACCGGCGAGGAGGCCCTGGAACAGCTCAAGCACAACCCCGATATCAAGGTGGCGCTGCTGGACATCATGCTGCCCGGTATGGACGGCTTTGAGGTCTGCCGCCGGATCCGGGCCAGCAACAACCAGATCGGCATCATCATGCTGACCGCCCGTACCCAGGAGATGGACAAGGTCACCGGCCTGATGACCGGGGCGGACGACTATGTGACCAAGCCCTTCTCCCCGGCAGAGCTCACCGCCCGGGTGGACGCCCTCTACCGCCGGGCCGGCGGCGTGGTGGTGGAGAATACCGGCGAGATCAGCCAGCCCCCCTTCCTGCTCAATACCCGCAACCGGACGCTGGAGAAAAACGGCCAGCGGGTCAAGCTGACCCAGGTGGAGTACGCCATCGTCAAGCTCTTCATGGAAAATCCGGGCAAGGCCCTCTCACGGGAGGAGATCCTGGATACAGTGTGGGGCCGGGATTATTTCGGTGAGCTGAAGATCGTGGATGTGAATATCCGCCGTCTGCGGATCAAGATCGAGGACGATCCCACCAATCCATCCTTTATCAATACTGTGTGGGGCTACGGCTACAAATGGGGCGCGTAAGCCCGGATCCTCTTCCAGGTGGTGCATAAATGAAGAAGATGAAGGGCATTCGGAAGCGCTGGATGATGAACAACATCAGCGCCGCCCTGGTGATCGTTCTGCTGGCAGTGACCGCCTTCTCGGTGGCCATGGTCAGCTACTACTACTCCAGCATGAGCCGGGGGCTGGAGGAAAAGACCCGGACCGCCGTCAACGTGTTCGGCGGCTATAAGACGGAGGCGGCCTATTATCAGAACGCCTACACCTTTGTCAACAACCAGTTTGAGGACCGGGACCGGCTGGAATTTCAGATCCTGGACAGCGATGGCGCGGTTCACTTCTCCAGCTACCTGCTCATCTCGGGCTACAAGCCGGGCACGCCGGACATCGACGAGGCCCTGGGCAGAGTGGAGGGGGTCTCCCCCCGGATGCGGATGTGGACAGGCAATGACCCCAGCACCGGCGAGCATATCATGGCGGTGTCCTGCCCCCTGATGGTGGACGGCCAGGTGGTGTCGGCCATCCGCATGGTCACCTCCCTGACCTGGGTGGACCGGCAGATCTTCCTGGTGGTGGGCGTCTCCCTGCTGGTGGGCATGCTCATTCTGGTCATGCTCTATTTCTCGGGGCTCTTCTTTGTCCGCTCCATCGTGGACCCGGTGGCCGACGTGACCCGCACCGCCGAGCACATCGCCGCGGGGAGCTACGGCATCCAGATCGAGAAGAAGTTTGATGACGAGGTGGGCGACCTCATCGACGCCATCAACAATATGTCGCTGAAGATCAAGCAGTCGGAGAAGATGAAGAACGAGTTCATCTCCTCAGTGTCCCACGAGCTGCGCACCCCCCTCACCGCCATCAACGGCTGGGCCGAGACCATCATGAACGGCGAGGTGCGGGACGCCCAGGACGTGAAGAAGGGCATGGGCATCATCGTCAGCGAGGCCCGTCGCCTGACCAACATGGTGGAGGAGCTGCTGGAGTTCTCCCGCATCCAGGACGGCCGGTTCACCCTGTCTATCGAGCCGGTGGATATCAAGGCCGAGCTGGAGGACGCGGTCTATACCTACAAGGAATTTTTCCGGCGGGAGGGCATCGAGCTGACCCATACCGACTGCGAAGAGGAATTCCCGGTTATGAACGCCGACCCGGAGCGGCTGCGGCAGGTGTTCTGCAACCTGCTGGACAACGCAGCCAAGCACGGCGGCAGCGGAAAGCGCATCGACACCGCCATCCGCCGGGAGGAGGATCAGGCGGTTATCACCATCCGGGACTACGGCCCCGGCATTCCGGAGGAGGAGCTCCCCCACGTCAAGACCAAGTTCTACAAGGGCAGCTCCAAGGCCAGAGGCAGCGGCATCGGCCTGGCGGTGTGCGACGAGATCGTGGCCCGGCACCAGGGTACGCTGGACATCGGCAATGCCGAGGGCGGCGGCTGTATCGTTACCATCCGGTTCCCGATTGGAACATAAGTTCGACTTCCCGGCTTGCAAATGATGGGGGATTCTGGTACAATCGGAGCGGAGAAAGTCCGGGGATGCCTCTCGCGCTGTCTCCAAGATAGAAAGATCCGAAAGGGATCACAAAGGAGTTTTCTATGCCTGAACAGGAAGCAAGAGCCTGCGCCAGACCGTTCAAGACCATGATCGGCGGCCAGGCGCTCATTGAAGGGATCATGATGATGGGGCCGGAAAAGAAGGCCGTGGTGGTCCGCCGCAGCGACGGCGGGCTGGAGGAGCAGGTGGAGGACCGGGTGCTCATCAAGGACAAGCATCCCATTTTCGGCGTACCCCTGATCCGGGGCGTATTCAACTTTGGTTCCTCCATGGCCAACGGCGTAAAGGCCCTGATGTACTCAGCGGAGTTTTACCCCGAGGATGACGAGCCGGAGGAGCCCTCCAAATTCGAGCGCTGGCTGGAGGAAAAGCTGGGCAGCGAGAAGGTGTACTCCCTGGTGGTGACCCTGGCTCTGGTGCTGGGGATCGCCTTCTCGGTGGGGCTGTTCATCCTGCTGCCCACTGCCGTGGTGGGAGGCGTCGGCTGGCTGTTCCACGGTATGCCCATGTGGGTGCGCAACGTGCTGGAGGGCGTGGTGCGCATCATCATCTTTATGGCCTATCTGATGCTCTGTTCCAAAACAAAGGATATGCACCGGGTGTTCCAGTACCATGGCGCCGAGCACAAGACCATCTTCTGCTACGAGGCCGGCCTGCCTCTGACGGTGGAGAACGTGCGCCGTCAGCCCCGGCACCATCCCCGGTGCGGCACCAGCTTTTTGTTTGTGGTCATCGTGGTAGCCATCCTCATCTCCAGCTTTGTGTTCTCCTTTGTGGAGATCACCAACGTGTTCGCCCGTATGGGCGTCCACCTGCTGCTGCTGCCGGTGGTGGTGAGCATCACCTATGAGCTCAACCGCTGGGTGGGCCGCCACGACAATCCGGTGACCCGCCTGCTCACCGCGCCCGGCCTGTGGCTCCAGAACTGGACCACCTTTGAGCCGGACGACTCCATGATCGAGGTGGGCATCCGCTCCCTGGAGCTGGTGCTGCCCAGCGAAAAGGGCAAGGACGCGTGGTAATGAGAAGCGCGGAGGCGAGCGGAGCAGGGCGGATGGACCGGAGGGAGGGCGCGAAACCGAAGGACCGCGGAGCGGGCCTGTTTCAAGCCCGAGACGGAGGGAAGCCGCCCGTCGCGCAGCCGCCGCAGCGTGACCAAACGGCATTTGACCACAGAGAGAAACTGAGTCAGAGGGTGATTCCATGGCGACCACCTATAACAACCTGTATCTGGATGCCAGGAAGAGGCTGAAGGCCGCCGGGATCGAGGCGGCTCAGCTGGAGGCCAGGGAGATCGTGTGCTTTGCGGCGGAGAAGTCCCGGGACCAGTTTTACCGGGATTTGACCCTGTATGCCTCCGACCAGGTGGAGCAGAAGATGGCCGAATTGGTGGAGCGCCGTCTGGCCGGGGAGCCTGTGGCCTATCTCATCGGCGAGTGGGAGTTTTACGGCCTGCCGCTGGATATTTCCCGGGACGTGCTCATCCCCCGGCTGGACACCGAGGTGCTGGCCGAGCAGGCCATCCTGCTGGCCCGGGCCGCCGGAGAGGGGGCGCGGGTGCTGGACCTGTGTGCCGGCAGTGGCTGCGTGGGTCTGGCGGTGGCCGCCAATGTGCCGGGATGCCGGGTGGTGCTGGCCGATGTGTCCGAGGGGGCGCTGCGGATCTGCCGGCAGAATGTGCGCCGCAACGACCTGAACGCCCGGGTCACCTGTGTCCAGGCCGATGCCCGGCAGGATCCGCCGGCCGCCCTGTGGGATTTTGATGTGATTGTCAGCAACCCGCCCTACATCCCCAGCCGGGATATCCAGGGGCTGGACTCCTCGGTGAAGGACTATGAGCCCCGGATGGCCCTGGATGGCGGAGACGACGGGCTGGACTTCTACCGCGTGATTGCCCGCAAGTGGAAAAGCGCCCTTCGGCTGGGGGGCACCCTCCTCTTTGAGGTGGGCATGGGACAGGACCGGGATGTGGAGGCCATTTTGTCCGGAGAGGGCTATGAACACATCCGCAGTTTTCAGGATACCGGCGGCATCTGGCGCGTGGTGACCGGAGAGGTCAACGGTTAAGAGTCCGGTTTATTGGACAGTACATATGCGATACTCAGAGTGTACACAGGGCGGGGCAAGGCGTCCGTCCTGTTCTCCATACGGCGCCGGCCGGGGGCCGGCCGGAAAGGAAGGGGATAACAATGGCAGATAAGAAAAAGATGGTGGAAGCGGCGGCTCCTGCGGCGGATAAGAAGAAGGCCCTGGAGACCTGCCTTGCCAATATCGAAAAGACCTACGGAAAGGGCACGGTCATGCGTCTGGGCGAGAACAGCAACGTGGTGGTGGAGGCCATCCCCACCGGCTCCCTGTCCCTGGATCTGGCGCTGGGCATCGGCGGCGTGCCCAAGGGCCGCATCATCGAGGTGTACGGCCCCGAATCCTCCGGTAAGACCACTCTGGCCCTCCATATCGTGGCCGAGGCACAGAAGCGGGGCGGCGAGGTGGCCTTCATCGACGCGGAGCACGCCCTGGACCCGTCCTACGCCCGTGCGCTGGGGGTGGATATCGACTCCATGCTCATCTCCCAGCCCGACACCGGCGAGCAGGGCCTGGAGATCTGCGAGGCCCTGGTCCGCTCCGGCGCCATCGACGTGGTGGTGGTGGACTCGGTGGCCGCGCTGACTCCCCGGGCCGAGATCGAGGGCGACATGGGCGACAGCCACGTGGGCCTGCTGGCCCGCCTGATGAGCCAGGCCCTGCGCAAGCTGGCCGGCTCCATCGCCAAGACCAACTGCATCGTGGTCTTTATCAACCAGCTCCGCGAGAAGGTGGGCGTGGTCTACGGCAACCCCGAGGTCACCACCGGTGGCCGTGCGCTGAAGTTCTACGCCTCGGTGCGGATGGACGTGCGCCGGGTGGAATCCCTGAAGAGCGGCGGTGAGGTCATCGGCAACCGCACCCGGGTCAAGGTAGTCAAGAACAAGGTGGCCCCTCCGTTCCGTGAGGCCGAGTTCGACATCATGTACGGCGAGGGCATCTCCAAGGTGGGCGAGCTGGTGGATCTGGGCGTCAAGCTGGACGTGATCCAGAAGTCGGGTTCCTGGTTCTCCATGGGCGAGATGCGCATCGGCCAGGGCCGGGATGCGGTGAAGCAGTATCTGAAGGATAATCCCGACGTGGCCCAGCAGATCGAGGAGGAGATCCGCCGCAATTCGTTTAAACTCATGTCCAGCCAGTCCCAGGTGGCGGCCCGTGCCGCCGGCCGGGCAGTGGATGTGAGTGCCGAGGATTTTGAGGACGGCGGCGACAATGCGTCTGAATAAGCTCTCGCCCTCCCAGAAGGTCCGGGGCCGGTGGCTCCTTTACCTGGAGGATGGCAGTATCCTGCGGGTGGGGGAGAACGAGGTGGTCTCCTTCGGGCTGTACGCGGGGATGGAGCTGACGGCGGAGACCCTGGAGGCGCTGCAGGCGGCCCAGCGGCGCTCCGCCCTGCGGGAGAAAGCCCTGCGGGCGCTGGAGCTGCGTCCCCTTTCCCGGAAGGAGCTGGTGGACAAGCTCACCGCCCGCCCACGGAAGCGGGGGAGCGGGGAGCAGGAGGAGCCCCCTGACCGGGAGGCCGCCCAGGCGGTGGCCGACTGGCTGGAGGAGCTGGGCTATCTCAACGATGAAGAATATGCCAAGAGTGTGGTGCGCCACTACTCGGCCAAGGGCTATGGGGCCCGGCGGCTCCGGGACGAGCTCTGCCGCCGGGGCGTCCCCCGGGAGTACTGGGAGGAGGCCCTGGCCGAGGCGGAGGAGTCTGATGAGTGCATCGACGCCTTCCTCGCCAAAAAGCTGCGGGGGACCGAGCCCGGGGACCGGAAGGCACTGAAGCGGGCGTCCGACGCCCTGGCCCGCCGGGGATATTCCTGGTCGGAGATCCGGGACGCGCTGGCGCGGTATGGCGCGGAGCTGTAGGGCGGGGCGCCTCCGCCCCGCCGTGAGACGCGGCACCCTCCCGACCCGTGTGAACAGCATAAAAATAACCCAAATTGGAGCGATCATATGTCTTATCGAGTAGCATTTGTATCTCTGGGCTGCGCCAAGAATCTGGTCAACACCGAGCAGATGATGGCACTGTGCCGCGAGGCTGGGTATACCGTTACCGGCGAGGCCGAAGGGGCCGACGTGGCCGTTTTGAATACCTGCGGCTTCATCGAGTCGGCCAAGAGCGAGGCCATCGACAACATCCTGGAGCTTGCCCGGCTGAAGGAGCAGGGCAAGCTGAAAAAGCTGCTGGTCACCGGCTGCCTCACCCAGCGCTACCGGGAGGAGATCCGCACGGAGCTGCCCGAGGTGGACGGCATGCTGGGCACCGGCAGCTATACCGACGTGGTCTCCGCGGTGGAGGAGCTGATGGCCGGGGAGCACCCGGAGCACTTTGGCGACATCCACCGTACCTATGAAGATGGGGAGCGGATGGTCACCACCGCGCCCTATACCGCCTTTCTGAAGATCGCCGAGGGGTGCAGCAACGGCTGCGCCTTCTGCATCATCCCCAAGCTCCGGGGCCGCTACCGCAGCCGCTCCATGGAGTCTCTGCTCCATGAGGCCAGAGGCCTGGCCGACCGGGGCGTGAAGGAGCTTATCGTCATCGCCCAGGACATCACCCGCTACGGTCTGGACCTGGGGGACGGCAGCACCCTGGCGGGCCTGCTGCGGGAGCTGTGCAGGCTGCCCTTCCACTGGATCCGGCTGCACTACCTGTACCCCGAGGCGGTGACCGACGAGCTCATCGGGACCATCGCGTCGGAGAAGAAGATCCTCCACTATCTGGATATCCCCATCCAGCACTGCAACGACGGCATCCTCTCCGCCATGCGCCGGCGGAACACCAAGGCCGAGCTGGTGGAGCTCTTTGCCAGGCTCCGCGCCGCCATGCCCGATGTGGTCATCCGTACCTCTCTCATCTGTGGCCTGCCCGGCGAGGGGGAGGCCGAATTTGAGGAGCTGTGCGAGTTCCTGCGGGAGCAGAAGCTCCAGCGGGCCGGCGTGTTCCAATACTCCCGGGAGGAGGGCACCCTGGCCGCCCGGATGGAAAATCAGGTGGAGGACGACGTGGCCCGCCGCCGGGTGGAGCTGGTGGTGGACCTGCAGTCCCGGGTCATGGACGAGTGGAACGAGAGCCGCCTGGGCGAGGTGGTGGAGGTCCTGTGCGAGGGCTTCGACAGCGCCGAGGGCTGCTTCGTGGGCCGCACCTGGGCCGACTCGCCGGAGATCGACGGCCGGGTGCTGTTCACCGCCGGGGGACTCGTCCCCGCGGGCGAGTTTGTCAATGTCCGCCTGACCGGGGTCTCTGATGGGGACCTCACCGGCGAGATCGAGGAGTGAAGCTATGAATACCGCCAATAAGCTGACCATGCTGCGGATCGTGATGATCCCGGTTTTTCTGGTCATCCTTTACCTGAATTTTCCCTTCAACCGCTACCTGGCCCTGCTCATCTTCATCCTGGCCAGTGTCACCGACTTTATCGACGGCTACATCGCCCGGCACTATAACCAGGTCACCGACTTCGGCAAGTTCATGGACCCGCTGGCTGACAAGATGCTGGTGATGGCTGCCATGCTGTGGTTCGTGGAGGCGGGGCGCATGCCCGCCTGGGCCCTCCTGATTGTGGTGGTGCGGGAGTTCGCCGTCAGCGGCCTGCGGCTCATCGCCGTGGACAACGGACGGGTCATTGCCGCCGCCTGGTCGGGCAAGGTCAAGACGGCCTCCACCATGGTGGGCATCTGCCTGATGCTGCTGCCGGTGCCCCGGGCGGTAGACCTGGCGGTCACCGCCGTGATCGTGGTGACAACGGTATATTCCGGTGTGGAATACTTCGTGAAAAACCGTGACGTGATCGATTGGAGCCACATGTGAGCGGGGAGAAGCGGTCCCTCCGGGTGGGAATGATGCTGCTGGGCATCTTTCTCATGGGTACCGGAGTGGCATGCATGGTCAAGTCCCGTACCGGCACATCGGCCATTACCAGTCTGCCCACCATCCTGAATGTGATCGTGCCCCGGATCTCCCTGGGGACCTTTACATTCCTGTTCAACATGCTCTTTTTCCTGGGACAGTTTCTGGTGGAGCCGGGCACCTTCCGCCCATCGAAGCTGCTGCAGATCGTGCCCACCTTTTTCTTCGGGCTGGCGGTGGACGTGAACATGTGGCTGCTGGGCTGGTGGGTGCCGCCAAACTACGCCTTTCAGCTGGCCACCCTGCTGTGCGGCGTGGTCATCTTCGGCCTGAGCCTGGCTATGATGATCTCGGCCAATGTGATCCTCATGCCCATCGACTCTTTCATGTCGGCGGTGTGCCGCAGGTTCCATATGGAGTTTGGCAACGTCAAGACAGGGCTGGACGTATCCATGGTGATCCTGTCCACAGTCGTCTCCCTGCTGGCGCTCCACCGTCTGGTGGGCGTGCGGGAGGGCACGGTGGTGGCCGCCGTCTGCGTGGGCCAGTGCTGCCGCCTGTGGCGCCGGTTCACCGACCGGCTGGTGGGGACTGAACAGTAGTCTGAGGAGAGGGCCGCAAAAGCGGTCCTCTTTTTGCGTGCCTGTATCGGAGCGAGAAGGATGCCACGCCCTTGACACCCGGGACGTGCTATGCTAATATAATGTATCAAAGAACAGCGCGAGGAACGGAAAGAGTAGCATCTCACCCGGCGGACAGAGAGGGCGCGTCAACGGCTGAAAGCGCGCCACTGGCGGAGGATGTGAAGTGCGTCCGGGAGCGCGGGACGTAATGGTCCCCGGTTGGCCGCCGTTAGCGGGCCGGGCTGGTTGCTGGACCGGCCATGAGTGAATACAAGAGTGGAACCGCGACTGTGAAGCCGCCTCTTGTGCCCGAGCGGGCATAGGGGGCGTTTTTTGTCGGCTGTTTTCGGCCGAGACCGCAAAAGGAGGCGCTCTATGACACGTTTAGGCGAGACTCTGGCTGCCTACCAGGCCCGCGACCCGGCGGCCCGGAGCAAGCTGGAGGTCTTTCTGCTCTATCCCGGCGTACACGCCACCATCTACTACCGCATTGCCCATTTTCTCCATGTTCACGGCCTTAAGTTCCTGGCCCGGCTCATCTCCCAGTGGGGCCGTCTGTGTACCGGCATTGAGATCCACCCCGGTGCCAAAATCGGCCGCCGCCTGGTCATCGACCACGGCATGGGCATCGTCATCGGCGAGACCGCCGAGATCGGGGATGACTGCCTGCTCTACCACGGCGTCACCCTGGGGGGCACCGGCAAGGACCAGGGCAAGCGCCACCCCACCATCGGAAACAATGTGATGGTGTCCAGCGGCGCCAAGGTGCTGGGCCCCTTCAAGGTGGGGGACAATTCCCGCATCGCCGCCAACGCGGTGGTGCTTACCGAGATCCCGCCCAACGCCACTGCTGTGGGTGTCCCCGCCCGGGTGGTGCGCATCGCCGGGGAGAAGGTGGACTACGCCGGCAGCGTGGACCAGATCCACGTCACCGACCCGGTACAGAAGGAGCTGCAGGCCCTCAGCTCCCGGCTGGAATTTGTGGAGCGGCTGCTGGATGAACAGAGCCGCACCCATGGGCCGGATAGCGAAAAAGACCATTCCAACACAAGAGAGGAAGTAACCATATGAAGCTTTACAATTCCCTGACCCGCACCAAGGACGAGTTCAAGACCCATACCCCCGGCCGGGTGGAGATGTACACCTGCGGCCCCACAGTGTACCACTTCGCCCACATCGGCAACCTGCGCAGCTATATCATGGAGGATGTGCTGGAGAAATTCCTGCGCTACGAGGGGTACGACGTGAACCGGGTGATGAACATCACCGACGTGGGCCACCTGGCCAGCGACGCGGACACCGGCGAGGACAAGATGCTCAAGGGCGCCAAGCGGGAGCACAAGACGGTCATGGAGATCGCCAAATTCTACACCGACGCCTTCTTTGAGGACTGCCGCAAGCTGAACATCAAGCGGCCCGACGTGGTGGAGCCCGCCACCAACTGCATCGACGAGTATATCAAGATCGTCTCCGGCCTGCTGGACAAGGGCTACGCCTACCTGGCCGGCGGCAACGTGTATTTCGACACCTCCAGGCTGGGCAAGTATTACGTGTTCAACGACCACGACGAGGAGGACCTGGCCGTGGGCGTGCGGGACAGCGTGGAAGAGGACCAGAACAAGCGCAGCAAGGCCGATTTTGTGCTCTGGTTCACCAAGTCCAAGTTTGAGGACCAGGCCCTGAAGTGGGACTCCCCCTGGGGCGTGGGTTATCCCGGCTGGCACATCGAGTGCTCCGGCATCTCCATGAAGTACAATGGCGAGTATCTGGACCTGCACTGCGGCGGCATCGACAACGCCTTCCCCCACCACACCAACGAGATCGCCCAGTCCGAGTCCTACCTGGGCCACCCCTGGTGCCCCCAGTGGTTCCATGTCCATCACCTGAACACCACCAGCGGCAAGATGTCCAAGTCCAAGGGGGAGTTCCTCACCGTCTCTCTGCTGGAGGAGAAGGGCTATGACCCCCTGGTCTACCGCTTCTTCTGCCTCCAGTCCCACTACCGCAAGGGTCTGGTGTTCTCCTGGGAGAACCTGGACAACGCCGCCACCGCCTACCAGAAGCTCATCAGGAAGATCGCCGCCCTGACCGGCGCCGACGGCCAGGTGGATGAGGCAGTGGCCAGGGAGTACAGGGAGAAGTTCATCCAGCAGGTGGGCAACGACCTGAACACCTCCATGGGCATCACCGCCCTGTACGACGTGCTCAAGGCCAAGACCAACGATGTGACCAAGCGGGCCATTCTGGCCAGCTTTGACCAGGTGCTCTCCCTGTCCCTGCTGGAGAAGGCCGCCGCCCTCCGGGAGAAGGAGGCCGCCCAGGCCAAGACGGCCCAGGCCGGGGGGGACTATGTCATCCAGGGCGAGGGCGACCCGGCCATCGACGCGCTGGTGATGCAGCGCTACGAGGCCAAGAAGGCCAAGAATTTCGCCGAGGCCGACCGCATCCGCGACGAGCTCAAGGCCCAGGGCGTGGAGATCACCGACGTCAAGGGCGGCGCAGTCTGGAAGCGGGCGTGAGCCGGTGAAGCGGATCTACGTGCATGGTTTGGGGCAGACCCCTGCCAGCTGGGAAAAAACGCTCCTGTATCTGAACGACGGGGAGGAGAACGTCTGCCTCGATCTGGCCGGGATGCTCCGGGGGAAAGAGGCAAATTACCAGAACCTCTATCAGGCGTTCTGCGCTCTCTGCGATGAGACCGGCAGTCCCGTGGACCTGTGCGGTCTGTCCCTTGGCGGTGTGCTGTCGCTGAACTATGCCGCCGATCATCCGGAGAATGTCCGCTCGTTGGTGCTGATCGCCCCGCAGTACCGGATACCGAAGAAGCTGCTGCGGGTCCAGAATACGCTGTTTCGTTTTATGCCCGGATCCATGTTTCGGCAGACGGGCTTTGGGAAGAGAGAATTGATTCAACTGTGCGGGAGCATGGCGGAGCTGGACTTCAGCGCGTCGCTCCACAAAATCACCTGTCCGGTGCTGGTGGTCTGCGGCCAGCGGGACCGGGCGAACGGAACGGCCGCCGGAAAGCTGGCCGGTATGCTCTCCCATGCCGAACTGAGGATCGTGGGCGGCGCGGGCCATGAGGTGAACGTGGACGCACCGGAGCAGCTGGCGGCGCTCCTCGCTGAGTTTTACGGATGAAACAAAAAACAGGCACGGTATGGGATTCCATACCGTGCCTGTTTGCTGCTGGGACGATTATTTGACGGTGACGCTGTATCCGCTGGCGCCGGGCAGAGCGGCGATGAGCTGCCGCACAGCGGCGGCGGCCCGCTCATCGGCGGCGGTGAGCAGGCCGTTTTCAATGGCCTTGGCCTCCACGCTGTCCTTCTGGTCGGCGGTGAAGGCGGTGTAGTCGCTGATCTGGATGGGGTTGAAAATGTTCCGGGTCTCGTCAAAGATCTCCAGGCTGTCCTCGTCGATCTCGTGGGAGAGAATGGCGGCCCGGGGCAGGGTGACGGTGATGTGATCCCCGGAGACCTTGCACTCCACGCCGGACAGGTCGATGCCCGCCTTGATGACCCCGTCGTAGGCCACAATGAAGCGCTTGGTGGTGAAGGGGACCTTCCAGCCGTAGAAGTCCACCTGGTTCTCAAACTTTCCCATATTGGTGTAGTGATATTCCACCGTGGCCAGCTCCTGAATGGTGGAGAGCTGCTGACCCAGAAGCTCGCTGGTAATGACGGGGGCGGGGGCCTCCCGCTGCAGGAGAAGGCCGCCCAGCAGGAAGGAGAGGGCCAGGGCGGCCAGCAGGAAGAGCAAAAGAATGACCTTGGTCTTGAACCGCATCCCCCGGCGGGCCGGACGCTCCTCCTGTGCACGGTTGAAAAATGGCATATGGTTTCATCCTTTCTGCCGCAGAGCGGTTGATTCGGCAGACATCATGATAGCGAAGTTTGGGGAAAAACGCAAGGAGAATGGGCAAATTGAAACCATATGTAATATCTTGTAATACTTTTGGCACCGCTGCCTACTCCGGAAAAAACGGGAGGCGGCTGATGCCGCCTCCCGTGATCCGCAGCCCTAATCCGAAGAACCGCCGCGGAGGGTGCGCATGGAATTGAGGATGGCGATGACCGACACGCCCACATCGGCGAACACGGCCTCCCACATGCTGGCTTTGCCTATGGCTCCCAGGAAGAGCACCAGGAACTTGACCCCCAGGGCAAACGTGATGTTCTGCCGGACGATGGTCAGGGTCCTGCGGGCGATGCGGATGGCCACCGCGATCTTGGAGGGCTTGTCGTCCATGAGAACCACGTCGGCGGCCTCGATGGCGGCGTCGGAGCCCAGGGCACCCATGGCGATGCCGATGTCGGCCCGGGAGAGGACGGGAGCATCGTTGATGCCGTCTCCCACGAAAGCCAGCGCGCCGCCGGAGGAACGGCGGTCCAGCAGCTCCTCCACCCGGGCCACCTTGTCGGCGGGGAGGAGCTGGGCGTGGACCTCATCCAGGCCCAGCTCGGCGGCCACCGCCTCGCCCACGGCCCGGGCATCGCCGGTGAGCATGACGGTGCGGCGGACGCCGGCTTGCCGCAGATCGGCGATGGCCTGGGCGGCGTCGGGCTTGACTTCGTCGGAGATGACCAGGTGGCCCATATATTCCCCGTCCACCGCCACATGGACGGTGGTGCCCGTCTTGTGGCAGGGATGCCAGGAGACACCGGCCTCCTCCATCAGCTTGTCGTTGCCTGCCCACACCGTGCGGCCGTCCACCAGGGCCCGGACGCCCCGGCCGGAGAGCTCCTCCACGCCGGCGACCCGGGCAGAGTCAATCTCTTTGCCCCAGGCGTCTTTGATGGAGCGGGAAATGGGATGGTCCGACCAGCACTCGGCCAGAGCGGCCAGTTCCAGCAGGGTAGATTCGTCACAGCGGTCAGGGTGAATGGCGGTGACGTTGAATACGCCCCGGGTCAGGGTGCCGGTCTTGTCAAAGACGACCACTTCGGTACGGGCCAGTACCTCCAGATAGTTGCCGCCCTTGACCAGCACGCCGGCCCTGGAGGCGCCGCCGATGCCGCCGAAGAAGGCCAGGGGTACCGAGATGACCAGGGCGCAGGGACAGGAGATGACCAGGAAAGAGCAGGCCCGGCTGAGCCAGTCGCTCCATACGCCGTGGAAGAAGAGGGGCGGGATCAGGGCCAGCAGAGCGGCGGCAATGACCACCGCGGGGGTATAATACCGGGCGAATTTGGTGATGAAGGCCTCAGCCTTGGCTTTGCGGCTGGAGGCGTTCTCTACCAGCTCCAGGATACGGGAGACGGTGGACTCCTCAAAGGCTTTGGTGACCTGGACCCGCAGCACGCCGCTGAGGTTGATGCAGCCGCTGACCACATCGCCGCCGGGAGAGACCTCCCGGGGCAGGGATTCGCCGGTGAGGGCGGCGGTGTTCAGGGTGGAGGAGCCCTCCAGCACCACACCGTCCAGGGGGACACGCTCCCCGGGCTTCACTACGATCACGTCACCCACCGCCACATCCTCCGGGTCCACCTCCTCCAGAGCGCCGTCCCGTTCCAGGTTGGCGTAGTCGGGGCGGATGTCCATGAGGGAGGAGATGGACCTGCGGGACTTGCCCACAGCGAAGGATTGGAAGAGCTCTCCCACCTGGTAGAAGAGCATGACGAATACGGCTTCCGGGTACTCACCGATGACCAGCGCGCCCACGGTGGCCAGGGCCATCAGGAAGTTCTCATCAAATACCTGGCCATGGGCGATATTGCGCCCGGCTTTCCAGAGAATATCCCATCCGATGAGAAGATAAGGGATGAGAAAGGCGGCCAGCCGGACCGGGCCGGAGAGGGGGAGCAGGGAAACGAGGATCAGCAGCGCGCCGCTGGCCAGAATGCGCAGGAGCATCTTTTTTTGTTTTTTATCCATAGTGGGCCTCCTGTCGGGAAAATGGTCTGCCTCGGGAAGAGAAGGGGGAACGGCAGACCTCCGTTACCCGGGACTCAGAATTGGATCATACAGTCCGGTTCGATCTTTTTGCAGATGCCGGCCGCCTGCCGGAGGATCTCGTCAAAACGGGCGTCGTCGGCGTCCAGGGTCAGACGCTGGGTCATAAAGCTGACAGTCGCGTCGTTCACGCCGGGCAGGGCCTTGATGGCGGCCTCCATTTTGGCGGCGCAGTTGGCGCAGTCCAGGTCGATGAGTTTGAAGCGCTTTTTCATATCATGTCATCCTTTCCTATTATGTGCAGAATGATGCGGGACTTACTCGGCCACGTGCTCCATACCCTGGTCCAGGATGGTGCGGACGTGGGAATCCGCCAGGGAGTAGAAGACCGTTTTGCCCTCCCGGCGGTACTTGACCAGCTTGCTCTGCTTGAGGGCACGGAGCTGGTGGGAGATGGCGGACTGGGTCATACCCAGCAGGTTGGCGATATCGCACACGCACATTTCCGATTCAAAAAGTACATAAAGAATTTTGATGCGGGTGGAGTCGCCGAAGATCTTGAACAGCTCGGCCAGGTCATAGAGGATCTCTTCGTCAGGCATGTTCTCATTGACCTGGGCGACGATGTCCTCATGGACGTGGATGTACTCGCAGTTCTCCACTTCGTTAAGTTCAGACGGAGTCATGGCGGATCTCCTTTCTAACATATGAGCTATTGTTCATATGTTTATTATACAGATAAAAATAGATCTGTCAATAGGCAAGGAGAAATTATTTGCGCATCAGGCGGCGCTGTGGTACGATAGCAAAAAAGGAGGAGAGGCCCCATGCGGAGGAAAGACCGGGAAATGGACCGGGCATTTGCCCTGGAGGTGCTGGACAAGGCCGAGTGGATGACGCTGGCCATGACAGGGGAGGACGGCACGCCCTACTGCGTCCCCGTCAATGCGGTGCGGGAGGGGGACTGGCTCTATCTGCACAGCGCGCCGGAGGGAGAAAAGGCGGAAGATCTTCGCCGCCGGCCCAGGGTGTGCCTGTCGGCGGTGGGGGATACCTGCGTGATCCCGGAGCAGTATACCACCGCGTTTGAGAGCGCTGTGGTCCGTGGAGAAGCGGGGGAGCTGATTGACCCGGAGAAAAAGCGGCGGGCCCTGCATCTTATCTGCCAAAAATATTGTCCCGGCCAGGAGGCGGACTTTGATCGGACCATCGACAGGAGCATTGCCCGTACCGCTGTTTTCAGGATCCATATCGACGAGATCGCTGGCAAGTGCAAAAAGCAGCCTGGCCAGGGCTGAGAGCAGCGAAGGCCGCGTCCGGGAACGAACAGGAGTCTTCCGGGACGCGGCCAGCCTGTGCGAAAAAATGAAGAAACAAAAAATAGGGTTGACAAATGAGGAATAAGTCACTATAATATCATTTGTTCGGTATTGAGCGCAATATATGGGGGTATAGCTCAGCTGGGAGAGCGCTTGAATGGCATTCAAGAGGTCAGCGGTTCGATCCCGCTTATCTCCACCACGAAAAGAGACAGCCTGACGGCTGTCTTTTTCATTTCCACCAGGTTTTAAGAGAGCACTTTCAGGCAAACAAACAACAGCGGTTCGATCCCGCGTATCTCAGTTTAAAAGCCATGAACTCTTACGAGTTCATGGCTTTTTCTGCATATAAAAAGTGGGCGGATACCCGGTATCCGCCCACTTGGTTTTTATCCTGCGGTTACGCTGCAGTCCAATGGGACGATATTCACATAACTGCTGCCCTGACCCAGAGTGATGGGGTTGCCGTTCAGGTCGGTGTAGCAGAAGGGACTGTTGCGGTCGGCCTTGCTCCAGCGGATGTCAATCATCTTTCCGCCGCAGGCAAAATAGCCGGTGCCGCCGCTGGTGAGGTCTACGGTGATACGGCCCTTGTCATCACCGGGGATGTTGGCGCAGCGTGTCTTGAGAGTGATGACGTTGGTGACCCCCACCTGCTCGCCGGTGTTGCCGTCCACATAGGGTTTTCCGTACTCCTCCACCATGTACAGTCCACTCTGGGCGTCATAGGTAAAGACGCCGGTCTTTACATTGGAGAAGGGGACCGTGATGGTGTTGGCAGCGGTACCGCCCTCCGGCGTGCCGTCAGGGGCAAAGCGCAGACCCAGATCGTATCCCTCGGGGTGGTCCTTGCGGAAGGAGTAGCTTTCAAACCTTTCGGTAATGGTGCTGCCGGTGGTGATGACGCTGTGCTCATAGCCCATATTCTGCCGCCGGTCCGCGTCCCGCCACATCAGATTGGAGCCGGGACTGGTGCCGCAGTAGGGGCCGTTGACACCGTCCAGGGCGGTGACGTTCCAGGCCTTGATCTTGTTATAGGCGTCCGGGCTGCCGCCGGCGTGGATGTACACCGCGTCATGGCCCAGCGCCAGCTCCAGATAGTAGGTGCGGGAGGAGCGGATGGAGCCGATCGCTCCCACGCCGCTGGGGTCCTGGTAGAGACCAAGCATGCGGGTGATGCCGCCCTCAGCCAGACACTCGTAGATGATGTCAGCCTCCGCTACTCCCACTTGGGGCAGGGCCCGCTTCAGGTTGTTGAGCATGATGGCCACCGGGCGCCGGTTCACATAGGCCTCGTCGATAGGCATTCCGGTGAGGGGATTCACCGGGCCGGCATAGGTGGGCTCCGGCGTAGCGGTGGGCGCGGGCGCAGGCACCGCCGGGGGGGAGACCGTGACCGCGGGGACCGAATGCTCCGGCGCGGGTGAATGGTCCGCAGCGGGGCTGCCGCAGGCCGACAGGGCCAAAAGCAGCGTCAGGCAGAGGGGGACAAGTCTCTTTCGCATGGCGGGCTCCTCACTTTCGTTGTCAGTGATGTGGATAAAAACATGATACGCTTTCAGGGGATTTCTGTCAAGACGTACAAAAATATGGGGAAGACTGGCGGAAAAGGACGGCGGCCGCCGGACTTGCCAACCGGAGGAAAATACCGTATAATGGATAAGAAAAGATCGCGGTCCCCAAAATGGAGCAGAGAGGTGGACATGCCATGAGCCGTTTCGGGTTTATTCACAATAAGATGGAGATCAAATTCCTGATCCTCTATATCATGGCGCGGGTGGCGTCTCCCATCGACTTCCCCACGCTGACCGAGCTGACCATGTGCGACGAGGGTGTGGACTATTTCGAATTTGCCGAGGCGGTGGCCGAGCTGGTGGAGACCGGCCACCTTACCCTGGAGGAGGACCGCTACTCCATCACCGATAAGGGCCGTCAGAACGGCGAGAGCTGCGAGAGCAGCCTGCCCTACTCGGTGAAGCACAAGTGCAATTCCAACCTGGCCCGGCTCAACGGTATCCTGCGGCGCAACGCCCAGGTCCGCACCGAGGTCCACCCCAGGCCGGACGGCAGCCTCACCGCCCGCATGATCCTGGATGACGAGAGCGGGAACATCATGACCATCGAGCTGCTGTGCGTCAACGAGGATCAGGCCGCCCGGCTGTCCGAGGGCTTCAAGGCCAAGCCCGAGCGGGTCTACAACGAGGTGCTCTCCGCCCTGCTGGACAAGGAAGACGCCAAGGAAGAGGAGTAATACCGGGCCGCGGATGTGGAGTCCGCGGCCTTTTTGCGGCTGTAAGGAATTATATCCCGCGGGGGACGGGGGTGTCCTCGCAGGACGCCTCATCCCATTCCGGGGTTGTCCTGGGGGAAAAAACCGGATATAATAAACTGATATGATATGACAAAGCCCCGGGAGGCGTACTATGAAAACACTCATGGTCATCGACGGCAATTCCATCATCAACCGGGCGTTCTACGGCGTGCGGCCTCTGAGCACCCGGGACGGGACGCCCACCAACGCCGTTTACGGTTTCCTCACCATCCTCTTCAAGCTGCTGGAGGAGGTGGGGCCCGACGCGCTGTGCGTCACCTTTGACCGGAAGGCCCCCACCTTCCGCCATCTGGCCTACGAGGGGTACAAGGCCCAGCGCAAGGGGATGCCAGACGAGCTGGCCGCCCAGATGCCTATCCTGAAAGAGGTCCTGGAGGCCATGAACATCCCCCGCTACGAGCTGGACGGGTGGGAGGCAGACGACCTCATCGGCACCATCGCCGCCCGGGATACCGCCGCGGGATGGGACACGGTGGTGGTCACCGGCGACAAGGATTCCCTCCAGCTCATCACCGACCACACCACCGTGAAGCTGGTCACCACCCGCATGGGGCAGACCACCACCCGGGACATGACCCCCGCCGCCTTCCGGGAGGAGTACGGCTTCGACCCCATCCACATGATCGACCTGAAGGCCCTGATGGGGGACGCCAGCGACAACATCCCCGGCGTCAAGGGCGTAGGGGAAAAGACCGCCATGGACCTGATCCGGCGCTTTACCAGCGTGGACGCCATCTATGCAAAGCTCCCCGATCTGGAGGGAGTGAAGCCCGCCGCCCTGAAAAAGCTGGCCGAGGGAGAGGCGGACGCCCGCATGTCCTACGATCTGGCCACCATCCGGTGTGAGGCGCCCATTGAGTTCCGCCCGGAGGACGCGGTGCGGCAGGAGGTCAACGGCCCGGCACTCTATGAGCTCTTTTTGAAGCTGGAGTTTGCCAAGCTCATCGACAAGCTGGGCCTCAAGGCCGCCCAGGGGGAGGGACCGGCGGAGAGACAGGTGTTCCAGGGCAGCTGTGAAAGCGAATTTCTCACCGACAGAGCCCGGATGGAGGAGCTGCTGGCCCGGTGGCGGGAGCGGGATCATGTATCTTTCCTGGCCCTGCCCGGCCTGAACGGGGTGTGCGTGGAGTGCGGCGAGGGCGGGAACGGCCATGCCGTGCTGGCGCTGGCCGACCGTCTGGACTGCTACAACGACTTTTTGAAGGGCTTCTTCGCCCCGGACATCAAAAAGGTGTCCCACGACGTGAAGCCCATCATGAATACCCTGCTGGGGGAGGGGCTGTCCGCGGAGGGCTTTGTCTTTGACACCGCTGTGGCCGCCTATCTGCTCTCACCCACCGACGGCAGCTATGACCTGGAAAAGCTGGGGCTGACCTATTACAATTTCCAGCCTCCCAAGGCGGCGGACTATCTGGCCGACGGCGCCTTCGGCCCCCTGGCCGACCAGACGGCCCCACTGGCTGCCTGGCTGAGCCACACTGCCCTCGTCGAAGCGCTGTATGACACCCTGTCCCGGCGGCTGAAGGAGCTGGGCATGGACAGGCTCTACCATGAGGTGGAGCTCCCTCTCTGCCCTGTTCTGGCCCGGATGGAGCGGGCGGGGGTGCTGGTGGACCGGAAGGCATTGGCCGACTTCGGGACTATGCTCAATGAGCGCATCACCCAGGTCCAGGCGCATATCTATGAGGAGGCGGGGGAGGAGTTCAACATCCTCTCGCCCAAGCAGCTGGGCCACATCCTCTTTGACAAGCTGGGCCTGCCGCCGGTGAAAAAGACCAAGACCGGCTACTCCACCAACGCCGAGGTGCTGGAAAAACTGCGGGGCCAGGCTCCCATCGTGGACGCGGTACTGGAGTACCGGCAGTACACCAAGCTCTCCTCCACCTATGTGGAGGGCCTGACCAAGGTCATCGCCCCCGACGGGCGCATCCACACCTCCTTCCAGAACACCGTCACCGCCACCGGACGGCTCTCCTCCGCCGAGCCCAACCTGCAGAATATCCCGGTGCGCACCGAGCTGGGCGCCGAGCTGCGGAAGATGTTCGTGCCCGGTCCGGGGAACGTGCTGGTGGACGCGGATTACTCCCAGATCGAGCTGCGGCTGCTGGCCCACATCGCCGGGGACGAGCACATGATCGCCGCCTTCCGAAGCGGGGAGGACATCCACACCATCACCGCCGGGCAGGTGTTCGGCGTGCCGCCGGAGCTGGTGACCAGACAGATGCGCTCGGCGGCCAAGGCGGTGAATTTCGGCATCGTCTATGGCATTTCCGACTTCTCTCTGTCACAGGACATCGGGGTCACCCGGAAAGAGGCCCGGGAGTATATGGAGCGCTACTTTGAGAAATATGCGGGAGTGCGGGCCTATATGACCGACGTGGTGGAGCGGGCCAAAAAGGACGGCTTTGTCTCCACCCTGATGGGCCGCCGCCGCTGGCTGCCCGAGCTCAAGTCCTCCAACTTCAACATGCGCTCCTTCGGCGAGCGGGTGGCCCTCAACATGCCCATCCAGGGCACTGCCGCCGACATCATCAAACTGGCCATGATCCGGGTGGACCGCCGCCTGCGGGAGGAGGGGCTGGAGGCGCGGCTGGTCCTCCAGGTTCACGACGAGCTCATCGTGGAGTGCCCCGAGGCTGAGGCGGAGACGGTCAAAAACCTGCTCACCGAGGAGATGGAGGGAGTCGTGGCCCTGTCGGTCCCCCTCACCGCTGACGCCCACGCCGGAAAGAGCTGGGCCGAGGCCCACTGAGAAGCAAACACGGAACGAAGGAGGAGAAGAAATGGGGATCGGGGATATCCTGCTGTTCCTGCTGGCCTGCGCCGTCATGACGCTGCTGGGCATCCTGCTGCTGTTCAAGCCCGAGTGGTTCTGGAAGCTGGAGAACTTTCTGGATACCAGGGGCGGGGAGCCCTCCGAGTGGTATGAGACCAAGAGCCGTCTGCTGGGGGCTGTTTGCCTGATTCTGGGGATCGGAGGGGCGCTGGCCCTTCTGATGCTCACCGCAGCCGGACTTCTTCTTTCCATCTGAGCGGACATCAAAGATTGGGAGTTTTGTATATGCAGTATCAACTGGTGCCCATGGACCGCAGCCACATCCCCGGCATCGCCGCGCTGGAGCGGGCCTGCTTTTCCCACCCCTGGACCGAGGCCATGCTGGAGGAGGAGCTCTACAACGACGCGGCCTCCTTCATCGTGGCTGAGGGGGAGGACGGCGCGGTACTGGGCTATGCCGGCGTCCATGTGATCCTGGACGAGGGCTATATCGACAACGTGGCGGTGGACCCGGCCTGGCGCCGGCAGGGCATCGCAGACGCCCTTATCGGGGCCTTTGTGCGCTTTGGAGAGGCCAATCTGGCCTTCCTCACCCTGGAGGTCCGGGCCAGCAACGCCCCCGCCATCGCCCTTTATGAGAAGCACGGCTTCTACGAGGTGGGTCGGCGGAAAAACTACTATGACGACCCGAAAGAGGACGCGGTGCTCATGACCCGGGAGTGGGACCGGCCATGAGCGGGCCCGTTCTGCGCCCGCTGAGCCGGAAACAGGTCCGGCGGGTCTACCGATGGGAGCTGAGCGCCGCCTTTCCCCCGGCGGAGCGGCGGCCCCTGTGGAGCATCCTGCGCATGATGGATGACGGCGTGTACGACGCCCTGGGCTGCTGGCGGGGAGATGAGCTGCTGGGCTACGCCCTGCTGTGGCGGGGCGCGGACTTCGTGCTGCTGGACTATCTGGGGGTGTGCCAGGGCAAGCGGGGACAGGGGACGGGCACGTGGATGCTGGAGGCCCTCTCCCGCCGCTATGCCCATACCGCCGGGCTGCTGGCGGAGGCGGAGGCTGAAGGACCGGGCGCCCCGCCGGAGGTCAACGCCCTCCGGGCCAGACGGCTGGCCTTCTACCGCCGCTGCGGGTTCACGGACGTGGGCTATGAGGCCGATATTTTCGGAGTCCGCTACGCCGTGCTGGGCCGCCGGGAGGACGGCAGCCTGGACCCGGCGGCCGCCATGGCCGCCCACGACGCCCTGTACCGCTCCCGGCTGCCCCGGCGGCTCTACCGCCGCTTTATCCATATCCCCGCTGACGGGGAAGTGACCGAAAGAAGGAACGAGACATGATCATTCTGGCTGTGGAATCCTCCTGCGACGAGACCGCCGTGGCGGTGGTCCGGGACGGCCGCACCGTACTCTCCGACGCCATCGCCTCCCAGGCCGACATGCACGCCACCTACGGCGGCGTGGTGCCCGAGATCGCCTCCCGCAAGCATGTGGAGGCCATCGCCGGCCTGGCTGACCAGGCCCTGTCCCAGGCCGGGGTCACCAGGGCGGACATCGACGCCGTGGCGGTGACCTACGCCCCCGGCCTCATCGGCGCGGTGCTGGTGGGGGTCAATTTCGCCAAGTCGGTGGCCTATGCCCTGGGTAAGCCCCTGATCCCTGTCCACCATGTGCGGGGCCACATCGCCGCCAACTACATCACCCATCCTGATCTGGAGCCCCCCTTCGTCTGCCTGTGCGTGTCGGGGGGCAACACCATGATCGTGGATGTGAAGAGCTACACCGACATGGAGATCCTGGGGGCCACTCGGGACGACGCGGCGGGGGAGTGCTTCGACAAGGTGGCCCGTGTGCTGGGCATCGGCTACCCCGGCGGCGCCCCCATGGACCGCCTGGCCCAGGGCGGGGACGACCGGCGGTACGACCTGCCCCGGTCCCATGTCCATGACGCGCCGCTGGACATGTCCTTCTCGGGACTCAAAACGGCGGTGCTCAACCTGGCCCACAACGCCCGGCAGAAGGGGGAGGAGCTGGACCTGCCCGGTCTGGCCGCCTCTTTCGGCGCGGCGGTCAGCGACACGCTGGTCCCCCGGACCATGGAGGCCGCGGCCAGGAAAGGCTACGGCAAGGTGGCGGTGGCCGGCGGCGTGGCCGCCAACTCCCGGCTGCGGCGTGACCTGGAGCGGGCCTGCGCCAAAAGCGGGGACAGGCTCTATATGCCCGAGCTCAGGCTCTGCGGCGATAACGGCGCCATGATCGGCTGCCAGGGCTATTACGAGTACCTGGCGGGCAGACGGGCTGGCATGGACCTGAACGCCTACGCCACCCGCGATATCGGAAAGGGTTAACGGGAAGAGCCCGGGACCGCGTGCGGCGGCCCCGGGCTCTTTTTGACAGTAAGTTTTTTGCATATGAAAGGCTGTGAACCTGCAAAAAATGCGTGATGAACTATTATGTAAAGTAAAAGAAAGGAAAAAGAAGCGGGAAGGGAAGCTGAAATATGGAAAATTCCGTGAAAAAGTGAGAAAGTGATGGAAATAGGGGGATAAGTAGTGTGGAAAACCAGGTGGAAAATGTGGATAACAGACCGTAAAGCAGGACGGATGATGCGGGTTATGTAAAATGAAAGACAACGGCAGCGGGACAAGAAAAGGTCTGGCGGAACGGTAATTTTCCCATCAGAGATCCTGGCCAGGCAGAAAGAACAGGGCGGCGGGATCCGCCCTTTTTTGCATCCTGACGCCGAAAAATGAAGGAAGGAATACAGACCGTATAGAGGACGGTCAGCAGGGGGTGTCGGCACACCGCAGGACGGCCAGGAACTGCTTGCCGTACTGGGCCAGCTTGCGGCTGCCCACGCCGGGGATCCGCTCCAGCTCGGACAGGGTGGAGGGCTTGCGGGCGGCCATCTCCCGCAGGGTGCGGTCGGTGAAGATGACGTAGGCGGGCAGGCTCTTTTTTCGGGCCAGCTCGGAGCGCAGGGCCCGGAGCTGCTGGAAGAGGGCCTCGTCCGGCGGGGCAGCGGGGGCGGAGGACCCACGGGCGGCAGCGCGGTCGGAGCGGCGGCCGTCGGAGCGCTGCCGCATGGTGATGGTGCAGTCCCTGCCGGAGAGCTCCCTGGCCCGGGGGCCGGGGATGAGGACGGGGTATTCGCCCCCGCCGGTGTCCAGATAGCCGGCCTGGGTGAGAAAGCGGATGCGCTCCCGGACCTGGGCCACCGACAGGTGGGAGAGCAGGCCGAAGGCATGGCGCCGGTCCAGATCCCAGCGGAGGACCCGTTCGCTCTCCTTGCCGCAGAGCAGCTCGGCGATGGTGACGGCGCCGAACCGGCCGCCGCACTCGCCCACGGCGTCCAGAATGGCCCGGGCCTCTCTGGTGATGTCCACCTCCTGCCAGGCGGCCTTGCAGTTGGAGCAGTTGCCGCAGCCCGTCCCGGGCGGCTTCTCCCCAAAGTAGCGCAGGATGGTGTGGCGCAGGCAGCCGGTGGTGGTGCAGTAGCGGGCCATGGCGTCCAGCCGGTCGAACTGCCGGCGTCGGAGGGCGGCCATGGTCTCCTCGTCCACCCCCTCAGAGGCCGCGCCCTGCTCGATGAGGTAGCGGTTGACGGCGATGTCCCGGCCGCTGTAGAGCAGGATGCAGTCGGCGCTGCCGCCGTCCCGCCCGGCCCGTCCCGCCTCCTGATAGTAGCCCTCCAGGTCCAGGGGCATGTTGTAGTGGACCACATAGCGGACGTTGGACTTGTCGATGCCCATACCGAAGGCGTTGGTGGCCACCATCACGCTGCACTCGTCCCGGGCGAAGGCGTCCTGGCTGGCCTGCCGTTCCTCCGGAGGGAGCCCGGCGTGGTACCGCCCAGCGGCCACCCCGCGGGCCTGGAGGAAGGCGCACACCTCCTCCACCGCCTTGCGGGTGGAGCAGTAGACCACGCCGCTCTCACTGCGCCGCAGCAGGAGGATGGAGAGCAGCTCCTCCTGCTTGTTCCGGGGATGGCGGACCTCAAAATAGAGGTTGGGCCGGTCAAAGCCGGTGGTGGTGGTCACCGGGTCGGACAGGCGGAGCTTGTCCAGAATATCCCGGCGTACCTCCGGCGTGGCGGTGGCGGTAAAGGCCCCGATGGGGGGACGGTGGGGGAGCTGGTCCACAAAGGCGGGGATACCCAGATAGCTGTGGCGGAAGTCGGTGCCCCACTGGGAGACGCAGTGGGCCTCGTCCACCGCCACCAGGGAGATATGGGCCTGACGGGCGAAGCGGAGGAAGCCGGGGCTCTCCAGCCGCTCGGGGGCCACATAGATGATCTTGTACCGTCCCTGCCAGGCCCGCTCCAGGGCCAGGGCGTACTGCCGCTCGGTGAGGGAGCGGTTCAGATAGGCCGCCGGGACGCCCGCCTGTACCAGGCTGCCCACCTGGTCCTTCATCAGGGAGATGAGGGGGGAGATCACCAGCGCCACGCCGGGCAGCATCAGGGCGGGGAGCTGAAAGCACAGGGATTTGCCTGCGCCGGTGGGCATGACGGAGAGCACGTCCCGCCCCTCCAGCAGGGCGTCCACCGCCCGCTCCTGACCGGGCAGGAAGCCGTCGTAGCCGAAATAGGCCTTGAGCAGATCCAGCTTGTAGGACATGAAGTCGATCCCCCTTTACACGCAGGTTTTCCATTTTAATGTCTGGTGAATAAGCCGCGCCCAGTACGCAACATTTTAGCACGTTTCGGGGCGGGCAGCAAACGTGGGAAATACAGGGCAAAAAGAAAGCCCCGGCTCTCCGGAGGAAGAGTCGAGGCTTTGTCATATGAAACAGACTCAGGCCAGCTTGCTCTTGGCCAGCTCGGTGAGCTGGGTGAAGGCGGCCTTGTCGTGGATGGCCATCTCGGAGAGCATCTTGCGGTTAATCTCCACACCGGCCTTCTTCAGGCCGTTCATGAAGGTGGAGTAGTTCATGCCGTTCTGCTTGCAGCCGGCGGAGATGCGGGCGATCCAGAGCTGACGGAAGTCGCGCTTCTTCAGGCGGCGGCCGGTGTAAGCGTACACCAGGGACTTCATGACCTGCTCCTTGGCCATCTTGAAGTGCTTGGACTTGGCGCCAAAGTAGCCCTTGGCCAGCTTCAGGGTCTTATTTCTTCTCTTGCGCGTCATCATCGCGCCTTTCACTCTAGCCATTGTGGTTAGCCTCCTATATCAATGAGTAAATGTTCGATTATTTGTAGGGGATCATGCGCTTGATGGCGGGCGCGTTGGTCTTGTCCGCGTAGGCGGAGGCACGGAGCGCTCTCTTGAGCTTGGTGGTCTTGCCGTGGCCGTTGAGCAGGTGACGGCGCTTGGTCTGGCCGCGCTTGACCTTGCCGGTCTTGGTCAGGCTAAATCTCTTCTTAGAGCCGCTGTGGGTTTTCAGCTTAGGCATGGTGGTGATCTCCTTTACTTTAACAATATGGGGATTCAGAAGCGAATCACTTCTTGGTTTCCTTCGCGGTCTTGGGGGAGAGGAAGATGGACATATGCCGTCCTTCCAGCTTGGGTTCCTTATCCAACGCGGCCACCTCGGCGCAGTCCTCGGCGAACTTGACCAGCAGGTCGCGGCCGATGTCGGTGTGGGCCATCTCGCGGCCGCGGAAGCGGACCGTCACCTTGACCCGGTTGCCCTCGCCCAGGAACTTCTGCGCGTTGCGGAGCTTGACGTTGAAGTCGTTGACGTCGATGCTGGGAGACATGCGGACCTCTTTGATCTCCACGACGCGCTGATTCTTCTTGGCCTCTTTCTCACGCTTGGTCTGCTCGAACTTGTACTTGCCGTAATCCATGAGCTTGCAGACCGGAGGAACGGCGGTGGGCGAGATCTTTACCAGGTCCAGATCGGCTTCGACCGCCTTCTCCAGCGCCTCGCGGGCAGACATGATACCAAGCTGCTCGCCGGTGGCGGAGACCAGACGGACTTCCTTGTCGCGGATTTCCTCGTTGATTTGATGACCCTTGTTGCTGATAGGACAGCACCTCCCATTCTCAATGACAAACAAAAAACGGATACCAGCCCGGTACCCGCATCGCATGACAGACCCACCGGTAATCCGGTGTGCCGAAACCATGTTGACCTCTTCGCTGTGCGCTGGAGGTGAGGACGGGGCGCCGTTCTGCTTTATTGTGCCCAATCAGTATAGCAGTATCGGAACCGCTTGTCAACGGTGAATTGCTTTCTTTATGTAAAAAAGAACCCGGTTTTGCTCTTCCATTTTGGATGAAACTATGGCAGAATAGATTGGAAAGAACGGTTTGGAGCCCTTCTGCGCCCCGGACCGGAGGAGAGAGCATGAAAGGAAAAGGAGGGGACCCCTATGCACCGGCGTCTGTTCGCTGCGGCGCTGACGGCGTCCATCTGTCTGACGGGGCTGGCGGCCCCGGCTTTGGCCAATGCCCCCACGTATGAGAGCACCATATTGTTCACCCACGACACCCACGACCACTTCCTGCCCGCCCCGGCGGAGGAGGGGGGTACCTACGGCGGCTACACCCGCCTGGCCTCCCTGCTGAAGGAGGAGCGGCAGGCCCACCCGGACGCCATTACGCTGGACGGCGGGGATTTCTCCATGGGCTCCCTGTTCCAGACCATCTATTCCACCGACGCGCCCGAGCTCCGGGCGCTGGGGGCCATGGGATACGACGTGACCACCTTCGGTAACCACGAGTTTGACTACCGCGCGGAGGGGCTGGCCGATATGCTCTCCGCCGCCCGGGAGAGCGGGGACCCTCTGCCTGCTATCGTCTGTGCCAACTACAAGCCGCCGGAGGCGGATACCCGCAGCCGTCAGGCGTGGGAGGACTACGGCGTCACCGACTACACGGTCATTGAGCGGGGCGGGATCAACTACGGCGTGTTCGGCCTGATGGGACAGGACGCGGATGACTGCGCCCCCATGTCGGGTATGGAGATGGAGCCCATGATCGACGCGGCAAAGCGGACGGTGGCGGCCATGGAGGAGGACTTGGCGGCGCAGAACGCCCCCTATTTCATCATCTGCCTCTCCCACGCCGGCACCGAGAACGGAAAGGGCGAAGACTATGAGCTGGCGGAGAAGGTGGACGGCATCGATATGATCCTCTCGGGCCACACCCACACCACCCTGGAAGAGCCCATCCGTGTGAAGGACACCCTCATCGTCTCCGCCGGGCCCTACACCACCAACCTGGGTTCTCTGACCCTGCGCTGGAAGCCCAACGGGGAGAAGGAGATCCTGGACTACCGTCTCATCCCGGTGGACGATTCGGCGGCCGAGGACCCGGACATGGTGAAGATGGCCAGGGTCTTCAAGGACAAGGTGGGGGAGAACTACCTGAAGGACTACGGCCTGACCTACGATCAGGTGCTGGCCGATAACCCCTATTCCTTTACCCCCATCAGCGTCTTTGGGGACGAGCAGCGGGAGGAGCCTCTGGGCAACCTCATCGCCGACTCCTACGTCTACGCGGTGAAGGAGGCTGAGGGGGCGGACTATGTGCCCGTGGACTTCGCGGTGGTGGCCGCCGGGGTGATCCGGGCCTCCTTTGCCCAGGGGAACATCACCACCGCCGACGCCTTCAACGTCTCTTCCCTGGGCGTGGGAGCCGACGGCACCCCGGGCTACCCCCTGGTGTCGGTGTGGATCTATGGCCGGGAGCTGAAGGACGCCTTTGAGGTGGACGCCTCGGTGACCCCCCTGATGCCGGCTGCCCAGCTCTACGGCGCGGGGATGGAGTGGTCCTTCAATCCCCACCGGCTCATCTTCAATAAGGTGACGGACTGCGCCCAGGTGCTGGAGGATGGGACCCGCAGGCCCATTGAGGACGACCGGCTCTACCGGGTGGTCACCGGGCTCTACTCGGGCCAGATGCTGGGCACCGTCAACGGCAAGTCCTTCGGCCTGCTGACCATCACCCCCCGGGATGACCGGGGAGAGCCTGTTGAGGACCTGGAGGCCTTTATCGTCCACGGCCAGAACGGCGCTGAGGTGAAGGAGTGGTACGCCCTGGCCTCCTATCTCCAGTCCATGGGCACGGTGGAAGCGCGGTACAGCAATCCTGAGGGCCGCAAGACAGTAGTACCCTCCTGGAACCCCGCCGCGCTGCTCTCACAGCCCAACGGTCTGGCTCTGGCGGTGTACGGCGGAGGGCTGCTGGTACTGCTGCTGGTGGTCGTGGGGACCTGCCGCCTGGCCACCCGGCGCAGGCGGCGCCTGCGGGGCTCCGGGCGCCGGAGCGGAAGCCGGGGATACCGGCGTTACCGGGGCTGATACTAAAACCTGATAAAAAGCGTGAAAAGCTTTTTATAGCGCGCAGCGCGTCAGGTTTTTATGAGACGCGGTATCATGCATCCTGCATGATACCAGTGCGCGCAGCGCACGGAATTTCAAATGAAAGCATTTCATTTGAAATTAGTATGAAAGCGGAGAGGAGGGGTCCGTATGGCGAAATCGGCCAATCAGAAGCTGAAGCTGCTCTACCTCAGGAAGATCCTGGAGGAGCAGACCGACGAGGACCACCCCATGGCGGTGGCCGAGATGATCGGGCAGCTGGAGCAGTACGGCGTGTCCGCCGAGCGCAAGAGCATCTATGACGATCTGGAGGCCCTGCGCCTGTTCGGTCTGGACGTGGTGCAGACCAAAACGGGAAACCGGACCGGATACTACATCGGCCAGCGGGAATTCGAGCTGCCCGAGCTCAAGCTGCTGGTGGACAGCGTCCAGTCCTCTAAATTTATCACCCACAAAAAGACACTCTCCCTGATCCGGAAGATCGAGGGGTTGGCCAGCGTCCACGACGCGCGGCTCCTCCAGCGGCAGGTCTACGTCCGCAACCGGGTCAAGAGCATGAATGAGAGCGTCTACTACAATGTAGACGAGATCTCGGACGCCATCAGCCGGGACCGGAGCATCTCGTTCCGCTACTTTGAATATACCGTGGGCAAGGAGCGCCGCTTCCGCAGGGGCGGGGGGCGCTATCAGGTCAGTCCCTTCGCCCTGATGTGGGACGACGAGAACTACTACATGCTGGCCTGGGACGCCGCCGCGGCCAGGCTGAAGCACTACCGGGTGGACAAGATGACCGGGATCCTGGTGACCGAAGTCCCCCGCCAGGGCCGGGAGGCCTTTGAGCAGGTGGACATGTCGGCTTACGGACAGAAGGTGTTCGGCATGTTCACCGGCGAGGAGCGGACGGTGCGCCTGCGCTTCGCCGCCCATCTGGCAGGGGCCGTCATTGACCGCTTCGGCAAGGACGTGATCCTGACGGCGGAGGACGGGGACCATTTCACCGTCAGCGTCTCCGTGGCCGTGAGCCCGCAGTTTTACGCGTGGCTCTTCGGCTTTGGCGGAGAGGTGGAGATCCTGGGGCCCGAGGAGGTCCGGCGCGGGATGTATGACCGGGCCGCCCAGGTAGCCGCGCTCTATTAAAGGTATAACGGTATAAAACGGACAGGCGTGGGAAATTGTTTCCCGCGCCTGTCCGTTTTATGGGACTGCGCTTCGGTTAAGATGGAACCAGAACAGAGGGCGGCCCCAGCGCCGCCCGGAGAGGAGTGCACGATGGAAGAGCGCTATGTGACGATCACAGGATTTCGGCATTACTATGGGATGCGGCCCTTCGCCATCGGGAATGTGATCCGCTGTCAGAAGGAACCACGCAACCAGTATGATGGAGAGGCTATCCGGTGCAGCCTGCCCATGATCGGGACAGTGGGATACCTGGCCAACAGCACCTCCACCGTGGCGGGAGGTACCATGAGCGCCGGACGAATCTACGACCAGGTGGGATCGCGGTTCCATGTCCGGGTGCTGTTTACCACCTCCAGCAAGATCATTTGTCGGGTGGAAACCGGCACCTTGGAGTCGCTGGAACGGGAGATATGGACACAGAACGAGGATGGCTGGCAGGAGGATCAGCAGCAGAATGAGCGCGAGATGAGTTTTTGATGCGGAGCATAAAAACGTCGCCGCAAGCAATATGACGCTTGCGGCGACGTATATGAATGCGATAAAAATACGATCTAGCACTGTCTCCCGTCACTCGGACGCGAGCCCAGCACAGCGGGTCGCGGCCGAAAGCGAGGAGCAGCAGAATGAGTGCGAGATGAGTTTTTGATGCGGAGCATAAAAAACTCGTCGCAAGCGATATGACGCTTGCGACGAGCTGGAGCAGGGTACGGGAGTCGAACCCGCCTTAACGGCTTGGGAAGCCGCTGTAATACCGATATACCAACCCTGCAAGGGAACTGACTTGGATAGTATAGCACAGGACAGGAGATTTTGCAAGGAGATTTCTCGACCGCCATTCCGCTTTTTTCGCCGCGGGGCGCTGTCCCCCGGAAGGCTTTGCGAAATCCATCGAACGCGGTTCCACGATAAAAAATATACTCCCGCCCCCTTCCGTATGAACCGGTCTGCTCCGGAAATACTGATAGCAGACCGGTTTTGCGGGAGGAGCATTTTTATGCAGGGAAAAGTGGAGATCTGCGGCGTAAACACGGCAAAGCTGAAGGTTTTGAAAAATGAGGAGACCATAGAGCTGCTCAAGCGGACCAAGAAGGGAGATATGGAGGCCCGGGAGAAGCTCATCGCGGGCAATCTGCGCCTGGTGCTCTCCGTGATCCAGAAATTCACCGGCCGGGGAGAGAATGTGGACGACCTCTTTCAGGTGGGCTGCATCGGGCTTATCAAGGCCATCGATAATTTCAATACCGACCTGGACGTGCGCTTTTCCACCTATGGGGTCCCCATGATCGTGGGGGAGATCCGGCGCTATCTGCGGGATAACAGCGCCATCCGGGTGTCCCGTTCCATGCGGGATACCGCTTATAAGGTCCTGCAGGCCAAGGAGGCCTTTCTGGCCGAGCATCAGCGGGAGCCGTCAGTGGATGAGGTAGCCAGGCAGCTGGGCGTCAGGCGGGAGGACGTGGTGTTCGCTCTGGACGCCATCGTGGACCCGGTCTCCCTTTACGAGCCGGTCTACTCCGACAGCGGGGACGCCATCTGCGTCATCGACCAGGTGAAGGACTCCAAAAACACCGACGAGAGCTGGCTGGAGCATATCGCGCTCAAGGAGGCCATGGACCGCCTCTCCGAGCGGGAGCGCCATATCCTGAACCTGCGCTTTTTTGAGGGGCGGACCCAGATGGAGGTCTCCGCCGAGGTGGGCATTTCCCAGGCCCAGGTGTCCCGGCTGGAGAAGAACGCCATCCGGCAGATCCGGAAGAATATGTAGCTGTTCGGAAAGAGGACAGGGCCGCCGCGTAGGTCCGCGGCGGCCCTGTTTATTCCACAGGAAGACGCTTACACGCCGCTGGCGCCGTAGTTGGCCAGCACACGGGCGCTGGGATCGTCCACATCACAGCCCTGCCAGGACTTGTTGGGCATCCAGAAGGCGGGAATCATGGCGGCCTGGCCGGGGTAGTACTCCTCAAAGATCTCCCGGTAGAGCAGGCTCTCCTTGGTGAAGGGAGGCACGTAGTCATACCTGGCCCGCAGGGTCTCGAACTCCTCGTCGGTATAGTGCTGTCCGGCATATTCCTTCAGGTCGTCCACCATGCTGTGGCCCACGGCGTCGCTGAACGCGGCCTTCTCCCGCCAGAGGATCTCGTCGGGCAGCCAGCCGCCCTCCTGGAAGGCCCGGCGGAGGAGGTACTTGCCCTTGCCGTAGGTGTTGAGCTTTTTGGCCGGGTCGATGGACATGACATAGCGGACGAAGTCCAGGTCGCCGAAGGGGACCCGGGCCTCCAGACTGTTGTCGGCCAGGCAGCGGTCGGCCCGGAGCACATCGTAGCAGAACAGCTCCCGCAGGCGCTTCTGGGCCTCCTCCTGGAAGGCCTCGGCGCTGGGGGCGAAGTCGGTGTACTTGTAGCCGAAGATCTCGTCGGAGATCTCGCCGGTGAGCAGGACCTTCAGGTCGGTCCGCTCATGGATGGCCCGGCACACCAGATACATACCCATGCTGGCCCGGATGGTGGTGATGTCAAAGGTACCCAGGGCGGCAATGACGGTGCGCAGGTTGGAGAGCACATCCTCCCGGGTCATGATGACCTCGGTGTGGTCGGCGCCCAGGTAGTCGGCCACCTGGCGGGCGTACTTGAGGTCGATGGCGTCGGTGTCCATGCCGATGGCAAAGGTGCGGATGGGCTTGTCGCTGAGCCGGGCGGCGATGGCGCACACCAGACTGGAGTCCAGGCCGCCGGAGAGCAGGAAGCCCAGGGGGGCGTCGGCGTCCAGCCGCTTTTCCACACCGGCCACCAGCTTTTCCCGGATGTTGGCGGCAATGGTGTCCAGATCGTCGTGGACATATCGGTCCACATGGGAGATGTCGGTGTAGCGGTGGAAGGCGCCGCCGCACCAGTAATGTCCGGGCGGGAAGGGGCGGACCTCGTCCACCCAGCCCACCAGGTTCTTGGCCTCGCTGGCAAAGGCGATATGGCCGCTCCCGGAGTAGCCGTAAAACAGGGGACGGATGCCGATGGGGTCCCGGGCGGCGATGACCTGGCCGCTCTCCGCGTCATAGAGGATACAGGCGAACTCCGCGTCCAGGTGGCCGAACATGTCCGGGCCATACTCCCGGTAGAGGGGGAGGAGCAGCTCGCAGTCCGAGCCGCTGCGGAAGGTGTAGCCCCGCGCCTCCAGCTCCCGCTTCATGGCGCGGAAGCCGTAGAGCTCGCCGTTGCAGACGGCCCAGCTGCCGTCCCGCTCAAAGGGCTGCATCCCGTCGGGAGTGAGACCCATGATGGCCAGACGGGCGAAGCCCAGCAGGCCGAAGGGGGTCCTGGCCACCTGCATGGCGTCGGGGCCCCGGCTCTCCGTCCGGCGGAGATACCCCGCGAAGGTCTCAGGCGTCATATCCTGCCCCAGATAACCGATGATTGCACACATAATGCACCGCTCCTTACTCAACTAAAATTAGGACGAAAAAAGCAGCCGGTCCGTCCCCAGTTGATTAGGACGAATCTGCTGCCGATCCGCGGTGCCACCTAAATTGCCGCTGCCCAAACGGACAGTCCGGCCCCTTTTCGCGTTCACCATGAAACGCTAGCCCTGTAACGTGAGCGGCACGGCTCGCCTACTGCCCGCGGCGCGGGGTTCAGCTTGCAGCTCCGGAGTGTTCGTTCAGGCCAACGCACGGGCGGGACTCGCACCTTGCTCCCGCTCTCTGTGCCGGCGAAGCGGCCGTACTTTTCTCCATCGTGGCTGTTGGTGGTAGTTTAGCACAGTAAAGCGGCAGCTGTCAATGCGTGATTTTTCACAAATGAAGGGGGCAAAATTTGCAGAACGGCCGGTAGAAAACCGGGCGTTCCCGGGAGCGGACAGGGGCGGGAGCGCACCAAAGACTGCCGCGGTCATAGAATGGCTTGGAAGTAATTCCGCACCAACTTGATCTAGGAGGTATTGCAATGCCTGAACGAATGCAGCCGGGTCCTGTGCAGGAGGGCGACGCCATCCGCGAGGCCGTATGTGTTGACACCAGAAAAATCTTTGACAGTTGCAAAGATAAGGACTGCATTGAAGATCTGCGCTTTTACCCTACCCAGGAGTCCAAATGCGCCCTTGACCGGGCCATCAGCGTGAAGGCCGGAAAGGCCGAGCTGCTCTACGTGTACATCGACGTAGAGCCTGTCGGGTTCAACCGCGGGTTCTACACGGTGGACGTCCGCTACTACTACCGGGTCACCGCCGACGCCTTTGTGGGCGCCGCCCGTCCGGTGGAGATCTGCGGCCTGTGCGTCTTTGACAAGCGTGTCATCCTCTTCGGCAGCGAGAGCAGCGCCAAGGTGTTCTGCTCCGGCGCGGACTTTGCGGGGATGGAGGAGCAGATGCGCAGGAGCAGCGTGCCCACCGCAGTGGTGGAGGTGGTGGATCCCATCGTCCTGAACATGAAGCTGGTGGATGTGTGCGAATGCCGTCCCTGCGACTGCGAGCTCACCGAGATCCCGCCCTGCATCTGTGCCTGCTTCGGCTGTGACCTGTACTTTGGCGGCGAGGGCAAACGGCTCTATGTCAGCCTGGGCCAGTTCTCCATCATCCGCCTGGAGCGGGACACCCAGCTTCTGATGCCGGTATACGACTACTGCATGCCTGATAAGGAGTGCGCCTGCGGCGGTGACGACGATCCCTGCGAGGTGTTCCGCCACGTCCAGTTCCCGGTGGATGAATTTTTCCCGCCCAACAGTATCAGCGGTATCCCCGAGTGCTACCGTGAGATCAAAAACTGCAGCCTGACCTGAACGCAGGCGGACTGCCGGTCAGACAGGCGGCATGACATGCTCCGGCATGCCATGCCGCCTTGGGCTGTCCGGAGATAAACGGGATCCTGCGAAAACTGCTATTCTATTTCCCGTCAAAATCTGTTATAATAATGCGTACTGAACAAAGCTGATTGGCCTTGAAAGTCAAGGCTTACAAGGCCAATTGGCTTTGTTCGGGTGCAAGGTTTTTGGGCGAAACTGCCCGAAAACCTTGCACGTTCCAATGAAGCGCTGCGGCGCTTCATTGGAAATACGCATTGTAGCAATGCCTGAATTCGATCAAAAGGGCTATTCTCAGCCCTTTTGATCGAATTGTGCGGCTGCTGCCGCACGAATAAACCGCAAAGCGGTTTATTCAGCAGATATTATAATAAAACACTGTCCTTAATAGAGTGAGGAGCATGAGTTTGCCTGCCTGGAGGAAACGATGGACGTCTATTCCGAATTGATCAGAGAATTGAATCAGGCCTGCCCGGGGATGGAGCTGCTGGAGCACGAGCCCATGGCCCGGCACACCTCCTTCCGGATCGGCGGTCCGGCCCGGCTGATGCTGCGCCCGCGGAACGGAGAGGAGGCCGCCCTGGCCCTGCGGACCGCCCGGGAGCTGGGGATCGAGCCCTTTTTCATGGGCAACGGGTCCAACCTGCTGGTCTCCGACCGGGGCTATGACGGCTTTGTCATCAAGGCCTTTGACGGTATGGGGAGGATGGAACGGCTGGACGGGGACCGGATTTGGGCGGAGAGCGGAGTGCTCCTGTCCCGGCTGGCTAATTTCGCCCTGGCGGAAGGGCTGACCGGGCTGGAATTCGCCCACGGTATCCCGGGCAGCCTGGGCGGCGCGGTGACCATGAACGCGGGGGCCTACGGCGGGGAAATGAAGGATGTGGTGGTCTCCACCGACTGCCTGGACCGGACGGGACGGCGGGAGACCGTCACCGGGGCGGACCATGGCTTTGCCTACCGCCGCAGCGCCTTTTCTGACGGGAGCCGCTTTCTGCTGGGCAGCACCCTGCGCCTGACGGCCGGGGACCCGGCGGCCATCCGGGCCAGGATGGAGGAACTGGCCGCCCGGCGGAAGGAGAAGCAGCCCCTGGAGTATCCCAGCGCGGGCAGTACCTTCAAGCGGCCCGAGGGCTATTTTGCCGCCGCCCTCATCGAGGAGTGCGGACTGAAGGGATATGCCGTGGGGGGCGCCCAGGTATCCGAAAAGCACGCCGGGTTCGTGGTCAACCGGGGAGGAGCCTCCTGTGAGGACGTACTCCGGCTCACCGGCCACATCCGTGAGACTGTGCTGCGGGAGACCGGCGTGACGCTGGAGCTGGAAGTCCGGCTCCTGGGCGCAGCGGGATAAAGAGGTGTTTGAAGTGGAATTCGTTATCATCTCCGGCCTGTCCGGAGCGGGAAAGAGCAAGGCGGCCTCTTTTTTGGAGGATATGGGCTTTTACGTGGTGGACAACATGCCGGCGCCGCTGATCCCCCGGTTTGCCGAGCTGTGTATGGCGGGACAGGGGAGATACGACCGTGTGGCCCTGGTCACCGACATCCGGGGCGGACAGACCTTCGACGGGCTGTTCGATGCCCTGCGCACCCTGGAGGAGATGGGCTGCGCCTACCGCATCCTCTTTGTGGAGGCTACGGTGGAGACCATCATCAAGCGCTATAAGGAGACACGGCGGGTCCATCCCCTGGCCCGGAGCGGCCGTTCCCTGGCCGAGGCGGTGCAGCAGGAGCGGGACGCCCTGACTCCGGTGCGGCAGCGGGCGGAGTACATCGTGGATACCAGCGCCCTGTCCACCGCCAAGCTGCGGGGAGAATTGCTCCGGCTCTTCGGAGACGGACAGGAGGCCCATGCCATGAGCGTCAATGTGGTATCCTTCGGCTTCAAGTATGGTATCCCCATCGAGGCCGACCTGGTGTTCGACGTGCGCTTTCTGCCCAATCCCTATTACATCGCGGAGCTGCGCCACCAGACCGGGCTGGATGAGCCGGTGCGCTCCTTTGTGTTCAACTACCAGCAGACCCGGGAGTTCATGACCCATCTGGAGAACCTGATGAGCTTCCTCCTGCCAAAGTACGTGGCGGAGGGCAAGACTGTGCTGGTCATCGGCATCGGCTGTACCGGCGGGCAGCACCGCTCGGTGGCCATCACCCGGGCGCTGGCGGAATTCATCCGGCAGAAGGGCTACCAGGCCAGCGAGAATCACCGGGATATGACCCGGGCGTAAAGGAGGAAGCGCCGCATGGAAGAGCATATCCCATACAGCGCGCGGCGGTCGGGAGGGCCCAGAGTGGTAGCCATCGGCGGCGGCACCGGCCTTTCCACCATGCTGCGGGGACTGAAGCTCCACACCCAAAATCTGACCGCCATCGTTACCGTGGCCGACGACGGCGGCGGCTCCGGCGTCCTGCGGGAGGACCTGGGCATGCCTCCTCCCGGGGACATCCGCCACTGCATGGAGGCCCTGGCCAATGCCGAGCCGGTGATGGAGCAGCTGCTCAGCTACCGTTTCCCGGCCGGGTCCGGCCGGCTGACCGGCCAGTCTTTCGGCAACCTGATCCTGGCCGCCCTCAACGGCATCTACCCCTCCTTTGACGAGGCGGTGGCCCGGATGAGCGAGGTCCTGGCCATCTCGGGCCGGGTGCTGCCGGTGACCAACGCCGACGTGAAGCTGGAGGCCACCTTTGAAAACGGTACCTCCGTGCTGGGGGAGTCCAAGATCTTTCAGTTCAAGAAGGAGCAGGACTGCCGCATCCGCAGCGTCCGCCTTCTGCCCGAGCATCCGGCGGCCCTGCCCGCCGCGCTGGAGGCCATCGCCGACGCCGAGCTCATCCTGCTGGGGCCGGGGAGCCTCTATACCAGCGTGATCCCCAATCTGCTGGTGGACGGCGTATCCGAGGCGGTGTGCCGCTCCGGGGCGCTGAAAATGTACATCTGCAACATCATGACCCAGGACGGCGAGACCGAGGGGATGACGGCGTCGGACCACGTGGCCGCCCTGCTGCGGCACTCAGGCCCGGGGCTGGTGGACCTGTGCCTGTGCAACTCGGCGCCGGTGCGGCCCCGCCTGGTGGAGCGGTATAAGGAAGAGGACGCCGCCCCCATTGTGGTGGACCGGGAGGCCATCGAGGCCCTGGGGGTGGAGCTGGTGGAGCGGCCCGTGTCCTCCGAGACCTCCAACTATGCCCGGCACTCGGTGACCAGGCTGGCCCAGGCTGTGATGGATATCTACCGGGAGCGGGCCGAGACCCGGATCTTTTAAGGGGGGGAGCGCAGGTGTCTTTTGCGTCGGAGGCCAAGGCGGAGCTGTGCCGGGGGGGACTGTCCCACCGGTGCTGCGCCCAGGCGGAGGCCTATGGGGTGCTCCTCTTCTGCAGCCAGTTTTCCGGGCGGGGTGCCCGCATTGTCACCGAGTCGGAGGAATTTGCCCGCCGTCTGCCCGCCCTGTTCAAAAAGGCGTTCAAAGTACGCTTTGACCGGCAGCCCGAAAGGCTGGACAGGCCGGGGAAGTACGTTTTTGCCCTTGAGGACGGGGACAAGCTCTCCGCGCTGTGGGATGCCTTCGGGTACGACCCGGCCGAGAGCCTGGCCCATCACATCAACTTCGCCGTCCTGGAAGAGGAGCACTGCCGCAGCGCCTTCTTCCGGGGGGCCTTTCTGGCGGGCGGGTCGGTGACCGATCCGGCCAAGCGCTACCATCTGGAGCTGGCCACCTCCCACTACAGCGTGAGCCGGGAGATGAGCGCTCTGCTGATGGAGGCCGGCTTTTCTCCCAAGGAGACCACCCGCAAGTCCAATTACATCACCTATTTCAAACAGAGCGAGGCCATCGAGGACTTTTTGACGGCCATCGGTGCGCCCCTGGCCGCCATGGGCGTGATGAACGCCAAGGCGGAGAAGGCGGTGGTGGGCGGCGTGAACCGCCGGGTGAACTGCGACGCCGCCAACCTGGACAAGGCGGTGGAGGCGGCCCAGGAGCAGATCGAGGCCATCCGTCATCTGGAAGAGCGGGGCCTGGCAGAGGACCTGCCCGCCCGTCTGAGGGAGACCGCCCGGCTGCGGGTGGAGCACCCGGAGCTCACCCTCTCCCAACTGGCCGAGCTGTGCACCCCGCCGGTGACCAAGTCCTGTCTCAACCACCGCCTGCGCAAGCTGATCGAACTGGCCGGGAGCTGACGGTGCGGGGCGCCGGCTGCAATTGATTGGAGGAGCATCATGTCCTTTGTCCATCTGCATGTGCATACGGAATTCAGCCTGCTGGACGGCGCCTGCCGCATCCCGAAGCTGGTGGAGCGGGTGAAGGAGCTGGGGCAGGACGCGGTGGCCATCACCGACCACGGCGTCATGTACGGCGTCATCGACTTCTACCGGGCCTGCAAGGCAGCGGGGATCAAGCCAATCATCGGTTGCGAGGTCTACGTGGCCCCCCGGAAGCGTACCGATAAGGTCCACGAGCTGGATGCCGAGGCCCGCCACCTGGTCCTCCTGTGCGAGAACGAGGAGGGCTACCGCAATCTGTGCCGGCTGGTGAGCGCCGCGTTTCTGGAGGGGTTTTACGTCAAGCCCCGGGTGGACATGGAGCTGCTGCGGCAGCACCATGAGGGACTCATCGCCCTGTCGGCCTGCCTGGCGGGGGCGGTGCCCCGGCTCCTTCTGGGCAGCAACTATGCCGGGGCCAAACGGGAGGCCCTGGAGATGCGGGAGATCTTCGGGCCGGACAACTACTATCTGGAGCTCCAGGATCACGGCATCCCCGCCCAGAAGGAGGCCGCCGCGGGGATCCTGCGCCTTCATCAGGAGACCGGCATCCCGCTGGTGGTGACCAATGACGCCCACTACCTCACCCGGGCTGACGCCGCCATGCAGGATACTCTGATGGCCATCCAGATGGGCAAGACGGTGGACGACCCCACCCGGATGCGGTTCGAGACCCAGGAGTTCTATATCAAGTCGGAGGAGGAGATGGCCGCCCTCTTCCCGGAGTGGCCCGAGGCGGTGGAAAACACCGGGCGCATCGCCCGGCGGTGCAATATGGAGTTTGAGTTCGGCCGCTACCACCTGCCGGAATTCAAACTCCCGGAGGGGTACACCGACGGGGACGCCTATTTCCAGAAGCTCTGCGATGAGGGCTTTGCCCGCCGCTATCCAGCCGCCCCCGAGGGATACCATGAGCGGCTGGAGTACGAGATGGGGATCATCCGGCAGATGGGCTTTGTGGAGTACTTCCTCATCGTCTCCGACTTTATCGGCTACGCCAAGAGCCGGGGCATCCCGGTGGGGCCGGGCCGCGGCTCGGCGGCGGGGAGCATGGTGGCCTACTGCCTGGCCATCACCGATGTGGATCCTATGAAGTATGATCTGTACTTCGAACGCTTCCTCAACCCCGAGCGGGTGACCATGCCCGATATCGACGTGGATTTCTGCATCCGCCGCCGGCAGGAGGTCATCGAGTACGTCCAGAACAAGTACGGCTATGACCATGTGGCCCAGATCGTCACCTTCGGCACCATGGCGGCCCGGGGGGCCGTCCGGGACGTGGGGCGGGCGCTGAACATCCCCTACGCCGATGTGGACGCGGTGGCCAAGCAGATCCCCAGCGGGCCGGGGGCCCTCCACATCACCCTGGAGGAGTCGCTCAAGCTCTCCAAACCCCTGCGGGACCTCTACGAGGGGGACGAGCGGGTCAGGACCCTCATCGACACCGCCCGCTCCATCGAGGGCATGCCCCGCCACGCCTCCACCCACGCCGCCGGCGTGGTCATCACCCGCCGGCCGGTGGTGGACTATGTGCCCCTGGCCAAAAACGATGAGTCGGTGGTCACCCAGTACGTGATGACCACCCTGGAGGAACTGGGCCTGCTGAAAATGGACTTTCTGGGCCTTCGGAACCTGACGGTGCTCAACGACACGGTGGAGATGGTGCGCCGCAGGCAGCCCGGCTTCACCCTGGCCCATATCCCGGACCACGACCCGGCGGTCTTTCAAATGCTCTCCGACGGCAAGACCTCCGGCGTGTTCCAGATGGAGTCGGCGGGCATGACCGGCGTGTGCGTGGGTCTCAAGCCCCAGAGTATCGAGGACATCACCGCCATCATCGCCCTCTACCGGCCCGGCCCCATGGAGTCCATCCCGCGGTTCATTGCCTGCAAGCAGAATCCGGACAAGGTGACCTACAAGCACCCCAGGCTGGAGCCCATCCTGTCCGTCACATATGGCTGTATCGTCTATCAGGAGCAAGTGCTCCAGATCTTCCAGCAGCTGGCGGGCTACTCTCTGGGACAGGCCGACATGGTCCGCCGGGCCATGAGCAAGAAAAAGCGCAAGGAGATCGAAAAGGAGCGGCAGTTCTTTATCCACGGCGACCCTGCACGGAAGATTGCCGGCTGCATCGCCAACGGTATCCCGGAGCAGACGGCCGAGGCTATTTATGAGGAGATCGACGCCTTTGCCGAGTATGCCTTCAACAAGGCCCACGCGGTGAGCTATGCCATCGTGGCCTACCAGACGGCCTGGTTCAAATGCCACTGGCCCCGGGAGTATATGGCGGCCCTCCTCACCTCGGTGCTGGACTCCAGCGAGAAGGTGGCGGAGTATATCGCCGAGTGCAAGGACTGCGGCATCGCCCTGCTGCCGCCGGATATCAACGAGTCCGGGGCGAACTTCACCGTGTCGGGCGAGCATATCCGTTTCGGCCTGGCGGCGGTGAAGGGCGTGGGCTGGGGCATCGTGGGGGATATCCTGAAGCAGCGGGAGAAGGGGCCCTTCACCTCTTTTCCTGATTTCTGCCTGCGGCTGTATGACTGCGACCTGAACAAGCGGGTGCTGGAGAGCCTGATCCGCTGCGGCGCCTTCGACTCCATGGGGGTGTACCGTTCCCAGCTGCTGGACGCCTACGAACAGGTGGTGGACTCCATTGCCCAGAGCAAGCGCAAAAATCTGGCGGGACAGTTCGACCTGTTCGGCGGGGGAGGGGACGCCATGGAGACCGCCCCCGAGCTGGTGCTCCGGGACATTCCGGAGTTCTCCCGCCGGGAGCTGATGACCATGGAAAAGGAGACCACCGGATTGTACCTCACCGGCCACCCCATGGACGAATACCGGGAGGCGGCCAGGAGCTTCCATGCCGTTCCCATCGGGGCCATCGTGGCCGATTTTGCCCAGGAGGGCGGACCGGAGCGCTTCGCTGACGGGCAGAAGGTGGTCATTGCCGGTGTGGTAACATCCTCCAAGACCAAGACCACCCGCAATAACTCCCTCATGGCCTACGTGACGCTGGAGGACGATACCGGCTCCATGGAGATGCTGGTCTTTTCCCGGGTGCTGGGGGAGAGCGGCCCCTACCTGAAGGAGAACATGCCTGTCGTGGCAGAGGGGCGCATTTCTGTCCGGGACGAGAAGGCCCCCCAGCTCATGTGCGACCGGGCGGGCCCCCTGGGGGCGGAGGGCGCGAAGGAGAAAGAAAAGTCACCCGCTGCTCCCAAATACCGCAAGCTGTTCCTGCGCCTGCCCTCCCAGAGCGACCCACGGTGGGCACGGATCCGGCGCATCCTCATCATGTTCCCCGGGGAGGAGCCCCTCTCGGCCAAATTTATGGACACGGGGACCTGGTCCCAGAAGCTGCCCTGTCAGGTCCACCCCATCCTGGTGCAGGAGCTGAAGGAGCTGCTGGGTGAGGAGAACGTGGTGGTGCGCGCGGCAAAAGCCGGCGAGCGCATCCCCGCGGCGGAAGGGAGCGGCCTATGTTAAAAAAAGCGGCGTCTATCCTCTTTCACCGCATTACCATGACGGCCCTGCTGCTGGTGCTGCAGCTGGCGCTGCTGATCCTGATGATGGTGCGGTTTTCCGACTATTTTGTCTATTTCTACTGGTTTTGCATCCTGCTGTCGGTGGTGGCGGTGCTCTATATCGTCAGCGACTACAGCGACCCGGGGTATAAGATCGCCTGGATCATCCCCATCCTGATCTTCCCGGTGTTCGGCGGGCTGGTCTATCTGCTGCTGGGCGGGAACCGGCTCACCAGCGGTATGCGGCGGCGGATGCAGGGCGTGGAGCAGCAGATGGCCGACGCCCTGGCGGCCGACTGCAAGGCGGACAGGCTCTATCCCTACGGAAGCGACGCGGTGAACCAGAGCCGCTATCTGGAGCAGTATGCCCACTGCCCGGCCTACCGGAACACGGAGGCGGTCTATTTCCCCCTGGGAGACGACGTGTTTCCCCGGATGCTGGAGGAGCTCAAACGGGCCGAGCGCTATATCTTCATCGAATATTTCATCATCGAGCCCGGCGTGTTCTGGGACTCCATCCTGGCCATCCTGGAGGAAAAGGCCAGGGCGGGGGTGGATGTGCGGGTGATCTACGACGATATCGGCTCCCTCTTCACCCTGCCCAAAGACTATGCCGCCCAGCTGGAGAAGAAGGGCATCCGCTGCTGCGTGTTCAACCGGTTCGTGCCGGTGCTCTCCCTGCGGCTCAATAACCGGGACCACCGGAAGATGTGCATCATCGACGGCCACACCGCCTTTACCGGCGGGATCAACCTGGCGGACGAGTACATCAACCGCACGGTCAAATACGGCCACTGGAAGGACAGCTCCATCCTCCTGCGGGGGGAGGCGGTGTGGAGCATGACAGTCACCTTCCTGTCAACGTGGGATTATATCCGCGGCGAGAAGGAAACACTGGAGGATTTCCGCGCGGAACGGCTGCCCGCCCTGCCCAGGGAATGCGGCAATTATTTCGCACAGCCTTATGTGGACAGCCCGCTGGACAACGAGCCGGTGGGGGAGACGGTCTACCTCAACCTGATCAGCAAGGCCCGCAGCTACGTGTATATCACCACGCCCTATCTCATCATCAGCGACAGTGTGAACACGGCCCTGTGCAACGCCGCCAAGTCGGGGGTGGACGTGCGCATCATGACTCCCCACGTGCCCGACAAGAAGATCATTTTCGAGGTCACCCGGGCCCACTATGAGCGGCTGTTGGAGGCGGGTGTGCGGATCTACGAGTACACCCCCGGCTTCGTCCACGCCAAGAACTTCGTGGTGGACGACATATACGGCACGGTGGGCACGGTGAACATGGATTACCGCAGCATGTTCCTCCACTTTGAAAACGGCGTGTGGCTGTGCGGCGCGCCCTGCCTGATGGATATCAAGGCCGACTTCCTGGCTACCCTGGAGCAGTGTGAGGCCATTACCCTCCAGCGCTGCCGGTCCCACTCGTCGGGGCGCCTGCTGCTCCGGTCGGTGCTGCGGATCCTGGCGCCGCTGATGTAAGAGACAAAACAGCGATAAAAAAGAACGGCCCGGCAGAAAATACCGGGCCGTTCTTTTTAGTACAGAGGGATTCAGTCCTGGGGCTGATAGAAGTCGCACCAGGGCCGCAGGGTGCAGCTGCCGCAGTCGGGCTTGCGGGCCATGCAGACCGCCCGGCCGTGGAGCACCAGCCGGTGGCAGAAGTCGTTGGATTCCTCCGGCGGCAGGACGGCGCGGAGCTGAGCCTCCACCTTGGGGGGCTCCTTGGTGCCGTCGGTGAGGCCCAGACGGCCCGAGATGCGGATGCAGTGAGTGTCGGCCACCACCGCGCCGGGGGTGTTATAGATGTCGCCCAGGACCAGGTTGGCCGTCTTGCGGCCCACGCCGGGGAGCTTCAAAAGCTCCTCCATGGTGGCGGGCACCTTCCCGCCGTATACCTCCAGCAGCATCCGGGAGGCGGCCACGATGTCCCGGGCCTTGGCCCGGAAGAAGCCGGTGGAGTGGATGATTTCCTCCACCTCGGCCACATCGGCCCCGGCCAGGGCCTCCAGTGTGGGGAAGCGGGAGAAGAGGGTGGGCGTGACCATGTTCACCCGCTCATCGGTACACTGGGCAGCCAGACGGGTGGAGAAGAGAAGCTCATAATCCTTGCGGTAATCCAGGGAGCAGATGGCCTCGGGATAGGCTTCCTTGAGGGCATTGACGATGGAGAGAACATCATCGGCAGATTTCATTTGCAGTTCACCTCGGTCAGATGTGGAAGCGGATTGGTTTTAAATGTAAGAAAAATACAGGGACAGTCAGAACATTGCACCTATCTATCCAGTTTACCATATGGAAAAGAAAAAAACGATAGCCTTTTTTAAAAACCATGGTTGTAATTTATTGAAAGCTCAGCTATAATCATGGATAGTCGTTAAAATATACTCAATAGTATAGGAGTATTTAGGAGGAATCAAAAAATGGTCAAGGATATACTGGATTTTGTCATTGCCCATGATCCTGAAGTGGGACAGGCAATGGAGCAGGAATTTCTGCGTCAGCGCCAGAACATCGAGCTCATCGCGTCCGAGAACTTTGTCAGTGAGACCGTTCTTGCTGCGGCCGGCTCGGTGCTGACCAACAAGTACGCTGAGGGCTATCCCGGCAAGCGGTACTACGGCGGCTGCCAGTGCGTGGACGTGGTGGAGAATATCGCCCGTGAGCGGGCCTGCAAGCTCTTTGGCGCTGACCACGCCAATGTGCAGCCCCACAGCGGCGCCAATGCCAACTACGCGGCCTATCAGGCCCTTTGCAAGGTGGGCGATACCGTGCTGGGCATGGATCTGGCCAACGGCGGCCACCTGACCCACGGCAGCCCCGTGAACTTCTCCGGCAAGAACTACAACATGGTGTCCTACGGCCTGAACGCCGAGGGCTTCATTGATTACGACAATGTGCGGGATATGGCCAGGAAGCATCAGCCCAAGATGATCATCGCCGGCGCTTCCGCCTATCCCCGGTTTATCGACTATAAGGCCTTTGCCGAGATCGCCCATGAGGTGGGCGCCTACCTGATGGTGGATATGGCCCACGTGGCCGGCCTCATCGCTACCGGCCTGCATCCCAACCCCGTGCCCTATGCCGACGTGGTCACCACCACCACCCACAAGACCCTCCGCGGTCCCCGCGGCGGCATGATCCTCTGCAAGGAGGAGCTGGCCAAGAAGATCGACTCCGCCATCTTCCCCGGCAGCCAGGGCGGTCCTCTGGAGCACATCATCGCCGCCAAGGCCGTGGCTCTGGGCGAGGCCATGAAGCCTGAGTTCAAGGCCTACCAGGAGCAGGTGCTCAAGAACGCCAAGGCTCTGGCCGCCTCCCTGATGAAGGAAGGCTTCGACCTGGTCTCCGGCGGCACCGACAACCATATGATGCTGGTGGACCTGCGCAAGGCCGGCGTTACCGGCAAGGAGCTGGAGCGCCGTCTGGATGAGGTGCACATCACCCTGAACAAGAACGCCATCCCCAACGATCCCGAGAAGCCCTTCGTCACCAGCGGCGTGCGCATCGGCACCCCCGCCGCCACCAGCCGCGGCCTGAAGGAAGAGGACATGACCGTTATCGGCCAGCTGATCTGGCAGGCCGCTACCGACTTCGAGGCCAAGGCCGACTCCATCCGCGCCGCTGTGGCCGCCATTACCGACAAGTATCCTCTGTACCCCGGCAACTGATCACAGCACGATAAGATAAGAAATGGGGAGGGTCCCGGGTCCCTCCCCAATTTTGTGGACAAAAGGCCGAACGCATGTTAGAATGATTCCAAACCATGACGGAAAGGGCGGCGGACCGGCTTTGCGGAAGCAGAAGGAGGAGTAAGCGATGGGCTTCGGCTTCGATTTTATGTTCAATGTATTTCCGGTATTTTTTGGACTGTTTTTCGTGGTTTTCCTGGTGGTTTTTATAACTGTGGCAGTCAAGGGACTCTCTCAGTGGAACAAAAACAACCATTCGCCCCGGCTGACGGTGGAGGCCGCCGTGGTGGCCAAGCGGGGGGATATCTCCCGCCATCACCACCACAATGCCGACGGGATCGACCATGTGAGCACCAGCACTACTTATTATGCGACCTTCCAGGTGGAGAGCGGCGACCGGATGGAATTCCATGTCCCGGGCAGCGAATACGGGATGCTGATAGAGGGCGACCGGGGCGCGCTGACCTTCCAGGGTACCCGGTATCTGGGATTTGAGCGGAGGAACTGAGCGTTCCTCCGTTTTTTATTTTGTCCCATACATCGATAAAACGCTGTCCCACAAAAGATATTTTACAATCCGCATCAGATAGGATATAATATAGTATTCCATACATCGCGGGAGAGGGGAGCCTTTCCCGGAAAAAGATCGAGGTGTCCCAGTGAAAAAAACATATCTGGCTGGCCTGCTGGCCTGCTTTCTGCTGCTGTCCGCCTGCGGGGCGGGGGCAAACCAGGCGGATGCCCCCCGGCTGCGGGTAGCGGCCACCACTTGGCCGGTGTACTGCTTCGCCTCCGCGGTGGCGGAGGGGGTGGAGGGGGTGGAGATCATCCCGGTGGTGAACCAGTCCATGAGCTGTCTTCACGACTATACCCTGACCGTCACCGACATGAAGGCCCTGGACCGGGCTGATCTGATCCTGGAGAACGGCGTGGGGCTGGAGGAGTTCATGTCCGACGCCCTGGAAGCCTCCAACACGCCGGTGGTGGACTGCTCCCGGGGTGTGGCGCTGCGCCACACCGATGAGGATGACCCCGACCACGACCATGAGGCGGAGGAGGAGCACCACGATCACGGCCATGACCATGGGGAGTACGACCCCCACATCTGGCTGGACCCCTTGCGGGCGGCCGGGATGGCGGATAACATCGCCGCGGCCCTCTCCCAGGCCGACCCGGGGCAGTCGGCGCTCTACGAAGCCAACGCCGCCGCCGCCCGGCAGGTTCTCACTGCCCTGGCGGAGGAGGGAAAGGCAAAGCTGTCCGGACTGTCCAGCCGGGATCTGATCACCTTCCACGACGGCTTCGGCTATTTTGCCGAGGCCTTTGACCTGCACATCCTGAAGGCCATCGAGGAGGAGGAGGGCAGCGAGACTTCGGCCCGGGAATTCCGGGAGCTCACCGCCCTGATCCGGGAGGAGGACGTTCCCGCCGTTTTTACTGAGATCAACGGCTCAGACGCCACCGCCCGGGCCCTGCGCCGGGAGACCGGCGTGACCATCGGCGTCCTCTCCACCGCCATGAGCGGGGAGGGGAGCGGCCTCGGGCCCTATCTGGACGCCATGAAGGCCAATATCGACACCATTGTGGAGGCGCTGGCATGAGGATACAAAAGCACAAAGACGCGGGGGCCGGCTGCACCGGCGCCTGCTGCCTGAAGATCGAGGGCCTGGGGGTGGACATCGGCGGCGATGCGATCCTCCGGGATGTGAGTTTCCACCTCCACTGCGGGGAGATCGTGGCCCTCATCGGCCCCAACGGCGCGGGCAAAAGCTCCCTGTTCCGGGCCATCCTGGGGCAGATGGACCACAGCGGGACCATCGACTTCCAGCGGGCCGGCGGCAGCCGGACCCGTCCCCTGATCGGCTACGTGCCCCAGAGCCCCAGCTTTGACCGGGGGGACCCGGTGAGCGTGCTGGACTTCTTTGCCGCCGCCGTCTCGGACTGGCCGGTGTTCCTGCCCATCCCGGGAAAGCTGCGCCGGCGGGTGCTGGACTGCCTGGAGCGGGTCCACGGCGGGGCGCTGATCGACAAGCGGCTGGGCGCCCTCTCGGGGGGAGAGCTGCAGCGGGTGCTGCTGGCCCTGGCGCTGGAGCCCCTGCCCCACATCCTTATCCTGGATGAGCCCCTCTCGGGCGTGGATATCGACGGCGAGCGGCAGCTCATGGATATGCTGGACGAGATCCGCCGGAGGTATGACCTGTCCATCCTCTTCTCCACCCACGATTTCGCCACCCTGGGCCAGTACGCCGACAAGGTGGTGCTCCTGCGCAGCAGCGTACTGCGGGTGGGGCCGCCGGAGGAGGTCCTGTCCTCGCCGGAATTCAAAGAGGTGTTCCATCTGGACATGGGAAAGGGGGCGAAGGGATGATGGAGCTCTGGTATGCCCTGGTGGAGCTGCTGCCCTTTGAGTGGGCCCGGCCTGACAGCATGTACTTTATGAAAAACGCCCTGCTGGCGGTGCTCATCATCTCGCCGCTGTTCGGGCTCCTTTCCACCATGGTGGTGGAGAGCCGGATGTCCTTCTTCTCCGACGCGCTGGGCCACTCGGCCTTTACCGGCATCGCCGTCGGCGTCCTGTGCGGCATGGCCGATCCCATGTGGTGCGCGGTGGTATTCGCCATCCTGTTCGCACTGCTCTTCACCTGGGTCCGCCGCCGCACCAGCATGGCCAGCGATACGGTCATCGGCGTGTTCTCTTCCACCGCAGTGGCTCTGGGCATCTTTATGGCCACCCTGGGGGGGAGCAGCTTCACCAAGTTCAACGCCCTGCTCATTGGCGACATCCTCAGCGTGGAGCCGGGGAAGATTGCCCTGCTGGCCGCCATATTGCTGGTGGTGGCAGCACTGTGGGTGTGTTCCTTCAACCAGCTCATGCTCTCCTCGGTGCACCCTGCCCTGGCCGACAGTCGGGGCATCCGGGTGTTCTGGCAGGAGGCAGTGTTCAACGCCGCCATTGCGGTGGTGGTGACGGTGTCCATGACGTGGGTGGGACTGCTGGTCATCAACTCGCTGCTGGTGCTGCCCGCCGCCGCAGCCCGGAACCTGTCCCGCAACATGCGGGAATATCACCTGTTCGCAGTGGCGGGAGCCGCCGCTGCTGGCGTGGCCGGACTGATGACCTCCTACTACTGGGGGGCCTCCACCGGCGCGTGCATCACGCTCTACCTGGCCCTTTTCTTCGCCGCCACCTTCCTGTTCCGGAAACGGCGGATGTGACCGGGGCCGTCCAACGGGAAAAGGAGATTACATGAAAACCGGGATCGTTCTGGAGGGCGGGGCCCTCCGCACCATCTTCTCCAGCGGCGTCACCGACGCACTGCTCCGGGGCGGGGTGGATTTTGACTACCTCATCGGCGTGTCTGCCGGCATCGCCTATGGCGTGAGCTATCTGTCGGGCCAGTTTGGCCGCAACCTGGAGATCCTGACCAAATACGCCAACGACAAGCGCTATATGAGCAAGCGCAACCTGCTGCGGCCGGGGAACCACTGCTACTTCGGCCTGAAGTTCACCTATGACGACATCCCCAACCGCCTGGTACCCTTCGACTACGAGGCCTTTGCCCGCTGGCCGGGGACGGCGGAGGCGGTAGTCACCGACCTGGCCACCGGAAAGGCGGTGTACCGGGAGGTGCCTCGCCGGGACGGACAGTTCCTGCTGCTCCAGGCCACCTGCGCCATGCCCCTGCTCTTCCCCATCTACGATCTGGACGGGCTCAAATGCCTGGATGGCGGCGCGGCCGACGCCATCCCCTTCCGCCGTGCCTTTGAGCAGGGGTGCGACCGGGTGGTGGTGGTCCTCACCCGGGAGCGGAGCTACCGCCGCCAGCCGGAGAAGCTCCAGCCCCTCATCGACCTGCGCTACCGGAAGTATCCCCATTTCTGTGAGACCATGCGCCGCCGGGCCGACACCTACAATGCCGACCGGGAGGAACTCTTCCGCCTGGAGCGGGAGGGAAAGGCGCTGCTTCTGGCTCCGGAGGACACCCGGGGCTTCTCCCGCATTGAGCGGGACGTGGACAAGATCCGCGCCCTGTGGCAGTCGGGCTACGACCAGGCCACCGCCCGGATGGAGGAGATCAGGGCTTTCCTGTCGGAATGAGGGGAGCAGAGCGGGAAGAACTTTGGAAGATACAGCTATTGCAGGAAAATTCGAGCGGTGATTCATATTCTGGTAACATTCAGGTGATACAATATTATACAAACCATGATGCGGGACGGGCTTTGACCCAGCCCGCGTAAAACACCTGAAATGGAGGGATCACCCAAATGGCAACCAACCCGAATTACGGGGTCATGACGCCTGAACTGGAGGCGCTGGCTGCCCTGAGTCAGAAAAACAGCAGCATCGACCCGGCGGATTACAGCCGGTTCGACGTAAAACGCGGTCTGCGGGACGTGAACGGGAGAGGCGTGGTGGCCGGCCTTACCGAAGTATCTGATATCGTGGCCAAGAAGATCGTGGACGGACAGGAGGTCCCCTGCGACGGCAAGCTCTACTACCGGGGCATAGACGTGGAGGACCTGGTGAAGGGCGCGCTCCGGGAGAAGCGTTTCGGTTTTGAGGAGACCGCCTATCTGCTGATGATCGGCCACCTGCCCAACCGGCAGGAGCTGGAGCAGTTCCGCCAGCAGCTCTCCTACTACCGCTCCCTGCCCAACAATTTCGTGCGGGACGTGATTCTGAAGGCCCCCAGCCAGGACATCATGAACTCTCTGGCCCGCAGCGTGCTCAACCTGGCATCCTATGACGAGAATGCCGACGATATCTCCCTGCCCAACGTGATGCGCCAGTGCATGCAGCTGGTGGCGGTGTTCCCCATGCTGGCGGTGTACGGCTACCAGGCCTACAACTACAAGAGCGGCAGGAGCCTCTATATCCACGCGCCCCGGCCGGAACACTCCGCGGCGGAGAGCATCCTAGCCATGCTGCGGCCCGACTCGTCCTACTCCTACTGGGAGGCCCACGTGCTGGATATCTGCCTGATGCTCCACGCCGAGCACGGCGGCGGCAACAACTCCACCTTCACCACCCACGTGGTCACCTCCTCCGGTACGGACACGTACTCCTGCATGGCGGCGGCTCTGGCCTCCCTGAAGGGACCCCGCCACGGCGGCGCCAACATCAAGGTCATCCGCATGTTCGAGGATATGAAGCATAACGTCCGGGACTGGAGAGACGAGGACGAGGTCCGGGCCTATCTCCAGGCGCTGCTGGACAAGCGGGCGTTCGACCGCTCTGGCCTTATCTACGGCATGGGCCACGCGGTATACTCCCTGTCCGATCCCCGTGCAAACATCCTTCACGGCATGGTGGAGACCCTCTCCCGGGAGAAGGGCCGTACCGAGGAGTATGAGCTCTATACACTGGTGGAGCGGCTGGGCCCCGAGATCATCGCCGGGGAACGGAAGATGTACAAGGGTGTGTCGGCCAACGTGGACTTCTATTCCGGCTTCATCTATCACATGCTGGACCTGCCTCAGGAGCTATACACACCCATCTTCGCCATGGCCCGCATCGCGGGCTGGAGCGCCCACCGGATGGAGGAGCTCATCAACATGAGCAAGATCATCCGGCCCGCCTACCAGTATGTGGGCGGACATCAGCCCTACACCGCTCTGGAGGATCGGGAGTAAAACTACATCGCTCAGCGGCTTTCATCCGCGGACCCATAGGTCCGCGGATGTTTTTTTACCCGGAGGCCTCTCCCCATTGTGACCTTTTTTGTGGACGGAGCGCCGTATAATACCCTCAGTGCCGCTGAGCAGGGGGGATGCCGGATGACAGTGGTGTACATAGACGCGCTGTTCCTGCTTAATCTGGCGGTGAATTATCTGCTCCTGCTGTCGGCGGGCCGGCTGGCGGGGGAACGGCTTTACCGGGGGCGGCTGGCCCTGGGGGCAGCCCTGGGGGGAGCGTATGCCGCCGCTGTTTTCCTGCCCGGCGGGGCCTTCCTGCTCCAGCCCCTGTGCAAGCTGGGCGCGGCAGTGCTGATGCTGCTGTGCGCCTATGGAAAAAGCCGCCGCCTGCTGCGGGTGTCGCTGGTGTTCTTCGGAGTGTCCGCAGCCTTCGGCGGCGGTATTTTCGCCATCACACTGCTGGGAGGGCGGGGGCTGACCCTGAAAAACGGCGTCTTTTACTCGGGAATGGACCTGCGGCTCATCCTGCTGTCGGCGGCGGGGTGCTATGTGCTGCTCACGGCGGTGTTTGGCCGGGGCGCCCGGCACGGAGGCGGCGAGCTGCGCCCGGTGAGAGTGCGTCTGGGGGAGCGGCAGGCTGACCTTATCGCTCTGGTAGACACAGGGCACACACTTACAGACCCCATCACCGGCGCGCCGGTGCTGGTGGCCGAGGGAGAGCGGCTCTCGGTGCTCTTCCCGGAGGGGAAAGGGCCGGGGCCGGAGGACCTGCGGGACCCGGCGGCGGCGCTGGAGCGGCTGGGAGCTGCCCCGTCCCCTTACCGGTTCCGGCTGCTGCCCTACCGGGCGGTGGGGGTGGACTGCGGGTTTCTGCTGGCCCTGCGGGCCGACTCGGTGCGGGTGGGACGGGAGGAGCAGGGGGGCATGCTGGTGGCGCTGTCCCCCACGCCGGTATCGGACGGCGGCGGATACAGCGCCCTGATCGGGGCATGAAACGGGTCCGGCTCCGGCCGGGGAAAGGACAGGAGGACATGAAGCAAACACGCCTGGCGCTCACCATGGGGATACAGCGGCTCCTGGCCCGGCTGGGCCTGGCGCTGCCGGGTAAGATCATGTACATCGGGGGCAGCGGCGTGCTGCCCCCGCCTCTGCCCCGGGAGGAGGAGAGCGCCCTCATCGCCCGGCTGGAGGAGGGGGACGAGGGCGCCAAGGCCAGGCTCATCGAGCACAACCTGCGCCTGGTGGTCTATATCGCCCGCCGCTTTGAGAATACCGGCGTGGGGCTGGAGGATCTGATCTCCATCGGCACCATCGGGCTCATCAAGGCGGTGTCCACCTACAAGCCGGCCAAAAACATCAAGCTGGCCACCTACGCCTCCCGGTGCATCGAGAACGAGATCCTGATGCACCTGCGGAAGATCGCCGGGCAGAAGAGCGAGGTCTCCTTCGACGAGCCCCTCAACACCGACTGGGACGGCAACGAGCTGCTGCTCTCCGACATCCTGGGCACCGACAGCGACCTGGTGATGAAGCCCATCGAAGAGGACGTGGACCGGCAGCTCCTGTTTGACGCGCTGGAGCGCCTTTCCTCCCGGGAGCGGGAGATCATCACCCTCCGTTTCGGCCTGGACGGCCGGCCGGAACGGACCCAGAAGGAGGTGGCCGACCGTCTGGGTATCTCCCAGTCCTATATCTCCCGGCTGGAGAAGCGGATCATCTCCCGGCTCAAACGGGAGATCCTGCGCATGATCTGAATTCAAATGCGCCGCCCCGGTCAAGGGCCGGGAGCGGCGCGTTTCAGTTCACGGACAGGGCCAGATACTGAAAAAGAAACTGGTGGAGGGGATAGTAGAGATAAAAGAACCACTTCCATCCCCGCCGTCCGGGCAGGCCGCCGTAGTACCACAGAGGGAGGGCGGCCAGGACCATGGGGAACTGGAACGGGACCAGGAGCCCGGTACTGAAAAAGGGAAAGACGGGGGAGAGCAGACTCTCCAGCGCTGTCCCCAGGCCGGGGATGCAGGCGGCAAAAGAGAGGAAAAGGAGCAGCAGGATCTGGTGCTCCCGACGGGAGAGAAAGTACCAGCACACCCCCAGGACTACAAAGACGAAGGAGTACATCACGCCGGTGGGAGAGGGAAGGAGCGCCTGCCGCAGCTCCCCGCCCCAGGGCAGAGACAGGAGGGAGAGGACTGCCCACAGCCCGGCAGCCCACCCCAGGGCGGCGGCGTACCGGCCTGCGTGCCGGAGGGAGACGACCTGTTCCAGGACCAGAATGAGGAGCCCGGTATAGGAGAAGGCTGGGAGAATATTCACACCGGTATCCCGGATGAGCCCCCGGCGGTACAGCGCCAGGGCGGCCAGGCTGATGAGCGCGCCGGAGAGCCAAAGCCGCAGCAGATAGCGGCTCCGGCTGCGGGTGTGGCGCATCCCCTCCGTGACGAGAAAGAGAAAAAGAGGGGCGGCCATGCGCCCGGCGGTGCGGCACAGGGGGACAAGGGCCTCCGGGACCAGGCCGCAGGCCCCCAGATGGTCTGCGGTCATGGAGAGCAGGGCGATGACCTTGAGCTGGAAAGCATCCAGCACGGGGGAACGGTCCATGGGCGGGCCTCCTTCCGGGCAGAACTGGCGGAGAATTCCCCCGCGTCAGGCTCCATGGTAGCACAGGAAAGAGGGAACGCGCAAGGCCCCAAAGAGGAAAGAAAATTGCTTGCACTGGAAAAATGTGATATAATAAGACCGGAAAGAGGCGCGTCCAGGCGCGCCGGACCGGAATCAGGGAGGTGTCCTCATGAAGCATGTGATCATTGCCATCAGCCGCCAATACGGCTCAGGCGGACGGATCATCGCCCAGCGGCTCTCGGAGGAGTTGGGCATCCCATATTACGATAAGGAGCTTATCGAGAAAGTGGCAGAGCAGACCGGCCTGACGGAAAATTACATCCGGCAGGCAGAGTCCCGTCCCACAGGCAGCTTTATCTTTGACCTGTATAATATGACCCAGACCATGCCTTTGCCCGACCAGGTGTTCATTGCCCAGTGCAAGATCATCAAGGAGGCGGCGGAAAAGGGCCCCTGTGTGTTCGTGGGCCGCTGTGCCGACTATGTGCTGGATCAGTTCCCCAACTGCCTGCGGGTGTTCATCTCGGCCCCCATGGAGGAGCGGGTGCGCCGGGCCAGGGAGGTCTATCACGACGAGGCCGTTCACATGGAGAACCATGTCAGCCGGCAGGACCGGTACCGCGCCTCCTATTACAGCCATTTCTCAGGGAAAAAATGGGGCGATATGAACAATTACGACCTGTGCGTCAACAGCCGCATCGGCATCGACGGCGCCGTGGCCGTCATTAAGGCGGCAGCCTTGGGTCTGGCAGAGAAAAGCGAGTGAGCATTTGTCACAAGGGCGCTCCGGCGGGAGCGCCCTTTTTTTGCGCAACCGTCGAAAAGCGTGAGGAAAGGGGTTTTTACCCCCCGTTGACTTGCGCTGTCCCCCCGGTTAAGCTATACTAAACGCAGAAAATATAAAAAACACCGTGTGAAAGGACAGGTGAACAAAATGGAACAGGCAAAGGTACACGAACTGGCGGTCACTGCGGCCAGGGCGCGCCTGCTGGGTATGGAGATGGTCCACACCGCGGCCTCCGGCCACATCGGCGGCGCTCTGTCCGCCATGGATCTGCTGACGGTCCTCTATTTCCATGAGATGCGGGTGGATCCCGCCGCGCCCAAGAGCCCGGACCGGGACCGGTTCGTGCTCTCCAAGGGCCACTGTACTCCGGCGCTTTACGCCATCCTGGCCCTGCGGGGCTATTTCCCTGTGGAGGAGCTGAAGCTCTTCCGCTCCATCAACGGGCATATGTCCGGGCACCCCGATATGGTGAACGTCCCCGGCGTGGACATGTCCACCGGCTCCCTGGGCCAGGGCCTCTCCACCGCCGTGGGCATGGCCCTGGCCGGCAAGGTGGACGGCAGGGACTACCGGGTCTACTCCATCCTGGGCGACGGCGAGATCGCCGAGGGTCAGATCTGGGAGGCGGCCATGGCCGCGGCCAAGTACGGCCTGTCCAACCTGTGCGCCATCGTGGACGTCAACGGCCTGCAGATCGACGGCAAGACCTGCGATGTGATGCCCACCGAGCCCCTGGATCAGAAGTTCGCCGCCTTCAACTGGAACGTGCTGAAGGTGGACGGCCACGACTATGCCGCCATCGCCGGCGCCCTGGCCCAGGCCCGCGCCTGTACGGACAGGCCCACCGTCATCCTGGCCCGCACCGTAAAGGGCAAGGGCGTCTCCTTCATGGAGAACGACGCCGGCTGGCACGGCAAGGCCCCCAACGACGAGCAGTACGCCGTGGCCCGGGCCGAGCTGGAGGCCAAACTCAACGAACTGGAGGGGAAGTAAGATGGGAGAGAAGATCGCGACCCGCGGCGCCTTTGGCAAGGCCATCGTGGAGCTGGCGGAGCAGTATCCCGAGCTGGTGGTGCTGGACGCCGACCTGTCCGGCGCTACCATGACCAAGGAATTTTCCAAGACCTATCCCGACCGCTTTTTCAATATGGGCATTGCCGAGGCCAACATGGTGGGCGTGGCGGCCGGCCTTGCCACCTGCGGCAAGAAGCCCTTTGCCGCCACCTTCGCCATGTTCGCCGCCGGCCGCGCCTTTGAGCAGGTGCGCAACTCGGTGGCCTATCCCCACCTGAACGTGAAGGTGGTGGGCTCCCACGGCGGCCTGAGCGTGGGCGAGGACGGCGCTACCCACCAGTGCTGCGAGGATTTTGCCACCATGCGCTCCATCCCCGGTATGCTGGTGTGCTGCCCCTGCGACGGAAACGAGATGAAGCTGGCCGTCAAGGCCCTGCTGGACTACGACGGCCCCGCCTACCTGCGTCTGGGCCGCCTGGCGGTGGAGACCGTCACCGATGCCATCGAGGGCTACTCCTTTGAGCTGGGCAAGGGCTCGGTGCTGAGAGAGGGCAGCGACGTGACCATCGTCGCCGCCGGCATGATGGTGCAGATGGCCCTGAAGGCCGCCGATATCCTGGCGGAGGAGGGCGTCAGCGCCCGGGTCATCGATATGCACACCATCAAGCCCCTGGACGAGGAGCTGGTGCTCAAGGCCGCCCGGGAGACCGGCGCCATCGTCACCAGTGAGGAGCACAATATCATCGGCGGCCTGGGCGAGGCGGTGGCCGGCTACCTGTCCGGCGTGTGCCCCGTGCCCGTGGTGCGCCACGGCGTCAATGACGAGTTCGGCCGCTCCGGCAAGGCTCCCCTGGTGCTGGAACACTACGGCCTTACCCCCGAGGGCATCGCCGCCAAGGCCCGGGCCGCGCTGGCGCTGAAGAAATAAGATGTCCATCGCGCTGATTGCTGCCGATATGGACGGCACCCTGCTGGACCGGGACCATATGACCGTCCCCACCCGGAATCTGGACGCCCTGCGCCGGGCGTCGGAGCGGGGGGTGTCCATCGCCCTGGCCAGCGGACGGCCCTGGTGCTTCCTGCGGGACCTGGCGGAAAACATGGGCTGTGTGGATTACGTCTTGACCTGCAACGGCGCCTCGGTGCTGGAGGTCAAAACCGGCCGCTGGCTGGTGGAGAGCGGCATGGAGGAGCTGGTATGGCGGGCGGTGTTCGCTGTGCTGGCGGACTATGATCTGCCCTTCATGGCCTACTGCCAGGGAAAGAGCTATCTGGAGAAGCGGATGCTGCCTGCGGTGGCGGCCCGGCCCATTCTGTCGCCGGAGTTTCAGGAGGCGGCGGAGCGGGAGGTGATTGCGGTGGACCGCCTGGACGAGACCCTGTCCGGAAAACGGGTGGAGAAGGTGGATACCTTCTTTATCCCCGCCGCCGCGCGGAAGGAGATGCTGGAGCGCCTGCGGAAGGTGGGAGCGCTCTATCTGGCCTCCGGGCTGGAGGATAACATTGAGATCAGCGCCAGCGGCACCAATAAAGGAAGGGCCCTGGCCGCCCTGTGCGCCGCGCGGGGCATCGCTGCTGAGCAGGTGATGGCTTTTGGCGACGGAGAAAACGATGTGGAGATGCTCCGGTGGGCCGGCTGGTCCTTTGCCATGGAGAACGCTGCCGCCCCGGCGAAGGAGGCCGCCCGGTATCTGGCGCCCCCCAACCACCAGGCCGGCGTGGGCCGGATGGTGGAGCGGTATGTTCTGAAGTGAGCACCCGTCAGACAAATGATAAACAAATGAGAAAGCAGGAGCGCCGGATTTCCGGCGCTCCTGCTTTTTGATAAAATAAAAACCCCACGAACCGAGATCCGTGGGGGCCCCGCTCTGGCCGTGCGGACCCATTTAAAACCTGCACAAAAAGGCAGGTGGGTTGTCTCCATGCCGTTTCCTTGCTTCCAACTTCCGGCCTCAAAAGGGAGGCCGGGAGGCCTGCAATCCGCGGCATGAGGGCGACATCCCGTTTAAGAGATGTGGGTTTAAACAAGGCCCGTCACGCACCGAGCAGGAAAAATCATCTGCTTATGTTGTAATGGGAAACTCAGTCCTCGTCCTCGCTGAACAGGTCCTCCATGACCAGTTCATAGACGGCGTTGAGCTCCTCTTCATTATCCAGGGTAGCGAGCTGATCCTCGCCGTCTACCTGAACTACCTTCAGGATGACCAGACCGTCGTCCTCCGATTCCTCGGGCTCCTCCGTGTCCTCATCTCCCTCGGTCACGGTCAGGAAAGCCATGTAGACTGATCCATCGTATTCCACGGTGGTGCAGTACTCCAGCTCGAATTCGTTGCCCTCCTCGTCAGTCAGGGAGATGAATTCGCCGCCAAATTCTTCACTCATAATTTCACCGCTTTCCGCTGTACTGCGATCTCCGGCAGGGAGACCGGACAGGACCGCCGGGGGCGGTCTGATGCTGTACCTATTGTAACCCGTCGGGCAGAAAAAAGCAATACGGGGAAGTGCCAAATTTTTGGAAGAGCCAAAAAAAGGGAATAAAGGGGTAATATAGGGTGGACAAGTTGACGGGCTATGGTATAATATAAAAATACCATACAAACCATCGAAACAGATCGTGGAGGTCCCGGTCCGGTCATGGACACGGTGATCTGCCCGCTCAGGGGAGGCTATGGTTTGCAGACCGGCCTCCCGCCTATACGGAGGTGTCATTTTGGCAACAACAAATAAAAACGGAGCGCGCGGCGGAGGCGCGGGACGTGCAGCCGCCGGGTTTTTCAAAGTCCTGGGGACTCTGCTGCTCATCGGTGTGGTGACCGCGGCTTTCCTGGCCTGCTTCGGGGCGGTCTACATCAAGGAAGTGATCCTGCCTGACGCCCATGTGGAGGCGCAGGCCTATTCCACCGCGCTGGCCAGCACGATCTATTACACGGACAGGACCACCGGCGAGGCGGTGGAGCTCCAGTCTCTTTACGGCGCTGAGAACCGGGTGTGGATCCCCTACAGTGAGATCCCCAAAAACCTGATTAACGCCACGGTAGCTATCGAGGACAAGCGTTTCTGGGACCACCAGGGCGTGGACTGGATCCGTACCGGCAAAGCTGTTCTGAGCATGATGACCGGCGACGATATCCAGGGCGGCTCCACCCTGACCCAGCAGCTTTTGAAGAACATGACCCAGTACAAGGACGTGACGGTGAAGCGGAAGATCGTGGAGATCTTCCGGGCACTGGATTTTGAGAAGAACCACACCAAGGAAGAGATCCTGGAGCTCTATCTCAACTATATCTACCTGGGTCAGAAATGCTACGGCGTGTCCACCGCAGCGGAGAATTACTTCGGCAAGGACGTACGTGACCTGACCCTGGCCGAATGCGCCAGCCTGATCAGTATCACCAACAATCCATCTATTTACAATCCCTACATTGCCAAGGCGGAAAACCCAAACTGGGGCCGGGACAACAACGCCAAGCGGGCGCTGAACGTGCTCTATGCCATGAAAGACCAGGGAAAGATCACCCAGGGCGAGTATGACGAGGCCTGCAGCCAGATCAAAGCGGGACTGAACTTCACCAAGGGCGAGGATCAGTCCGGCACCGGAGATACCAATATCCTGAGCTGGTACTCCGAGCAGGTGGTGCGGGACGTCATCAGCGACCTGGTGGAGGAAAAGGGCTACTCCAATGAGGTGGCCAGCAACATGGTGTACAGCGGTGGTCTGAAGATCTACGCCTGCGTGGATCCCGGCGTGCAGGCGGTGGTGGATGAGGTCTATCTCAACCGGGACAACCTGCCTCAGACCTCCTCCACCGGCGAACAGCTGCAGTCGGCCATTGTGGTGCTGGATCACGACGGCAATGTGGTGGCCATGGCGGGCGCCATGGGGGAAAAGACAGCCAACAAGGTGCTGAATATGGCTACCATGACTACCCGGCAGCCCGGTTCCTCCATCAAGCCCCTGGCCGCCTATGCCCCGGCCATCGACATGGGGCTCATCACCCCCAATTCGGTCTTTGACGACACGCCGGTGATGGCCCTCAACGGCAGCGCCTGGCCCTCCAATTCCTATGCCTACTACTGGGGACGGGAGACTGTGTCCAAGGCGGTGGAGCAGTCGTCCAACACGGTGGCCGCCCGGGTGGTACAGCTGCTGGGCGTGGAGAAATCCTATGAATTTCTGGAGGAGAATTTCGGCATCAGCACCCTGGCCGGCGGGGATGACAAGGGTCTGTCCCAGCTGGCGCTGGGCGGCCTGCACAAGGGCGTCCGTGTCATCGATATGGCGGCGGCCTACTCGGCCTTCCCCCGCAACGGCGTGTATGTGGAGCCCCGGACCTACACCAAGGTCACCCGGGAGGAGGACGGCGAGGAGATCGTGATCCTGGACAACACCCAGGGAGAGCCCCGCTCCGCCGTCAAGGCCACCACTGCCTGGTATATCAACGATATGCTCAAGGATGTCATCAACAGCCCCAACGGCGTGGGCACCGGCCACGAGGCATACTTCGACGGCGCGGTGATCGCCGGCAAGACCGGTTCCACCAACGATTATAAAGACCGCTGGTTCGTGGGCTATTCCCAGTACTACACCGCCGCTGTGTGGACTGGCTATGCCGACCATCCCGAGCGGGTGGGTCCAGGCTCCAAGAACCCGGCGGCCCAGATGTGGAAGAAGGTCATGGAGCCCATCCACCAGGGGCTGGAAAAGAGGGACTTTGATCAGCCGGAGGAACTGCTCACCGTTCAGATCTGTCTGGACAGCGGCAAGCGGGCCAGCCCGGCCTGCATGCTGGACCCCAGAGGGAACCGGGTCCAGTCGGTGTACTTCTTCAAGGGAGATGCCCCCGCCGACTTCTGTGACCTGCATGAGACCCGGGAGGTCTGTACTGCGGCGGCAGCCGCCGGCGGCACGGAGGATGGGGGATCGGCCCAGAGCGGCAGCACCTACTATCTGGCCACCGAGTTCTGCCCCCGGGAAGGGAATGCGGCCGGTGTGGAGCCTACGGTGAAAGAGATCGCCCTGCTCAACCTCCAGCGGGAGCGGGTCAACGGCGCCCGGGTGGCCCGGGACGAGAACTACCTGTGGGAGAATGTGGAGGCCGCCGGTCCCTGCACGGTGCACACCGAGGAGCTCAAGCCCCCGGCGGAGTACGATCCCTCTATCTTCGATCCCGATGACCCCAGCACTTATCCGCCTGAGGGCCAGGAGGGGTATGAGAATTTTGATCCGCTGGACCCCCAGACCTGGCCCATCCCGCCGGTGCAGCCCACACCCGAGCCGGAGGGACCGGAGGACCCAGGTACCGTCCAGCCTACCCCCACGCCGTCTGAGCCTGAGCCAGGCGGCGAGGTGGCGCCTCCCGCCATATAGAACACAAACAGGCTCCCGGAGCATATGGCGCTCCGGGAGCCTGCTGCTGTTTTGAACGGAATTCATGCTGAAACCTGTTAAAAAGCTTTTATAGCGCGAAGCGCGTCAGGTTTTTATGAGACGCCGTGACGCAGGCATGTGCGGCGCCAGCGTGCGCAGTACGGGGGATTTCAAACAAAGCATTTTATTTGAAATCAGTATCAGGGGTTGACCACATGGATGGGGTTGCCCCGGAGAAAGGCGTCAAGGTTTTCCGCCGTCTGCCGCAGGAGCCGCGTCCGGGCCTCCCGGGCGGCCCCGGCCCGGTGGGGGGTGGGGGGTGAGTTGGGGGGGCCCGGGAGCGGTTCGCCGGCGCGGGGCGGCTCCCTTTAC